>NZ_LJHP01000012.1:0-12573 GCF_001295965.1 Blastomonas sp. AAP25 | reverse complement strand
GGAGTGGCGATGAAAATTGGCGAGCTCGCGAGCGCCACGGCGACCAAGGTCGAGACGGTGCGCTATTATGAAAAGATCGGGCTGTTGTCACCGCCGGCGCGGACAAGCGCCAACTACCGTGCCTACGGCAATGATCATCTGGCGCGCCTGTCGTTCATCCGCCGCGCCCGCGATCTCGGTTTCACGCTCGAAGCGGTGCGCGAACTGCTCACACTGTCGGATGACAAGGCCCAGTCCTGCGATGCAGTTGACGTGATTGCACGCGTCCACCTCACCGAAATCGACCGCAAGATCGCCGATCTGTCCGCGCTGCGCGCCGAGCTTGATCGGACCATCGGTTCCTGCCGTCACGGGACCGTGGCCGATTGCAAGATTATCGAAACTCTGGCCCCGCGCGGTAAGGACACAGCTTGATGTATTATCTGCTCGTCAAAGCCGTCGCATCTGCCATCATCATCGTGATCGTTTCAGAAACCGCGCGGCGCAATCCCGGTACCGGGGCGCTGATCGCTTCGTTGCCTCTGATCTCAGTGCTCGGCATGATCTGGCTGTGGCGCGACACGCAAGACGTGGCGCGCCTGGCCGAGCATTCGGCCGCGACGTTCTGGTATGTGCTTCCAAGTCTACCGATGTTTCTCGTCATCCCTGCCCTGCTCAAGCGTGGTGTCGGATTCTGGCCCGCGCTGCTTGCAGGGTGCATTCTGACAATGGCGCTTTACGCGTCAATGGTCTGGGCCGGCCCGAAGTTTGGATTGAAGCTATGACGATGCCTAACCTGCCAACGGCGATCATTTATGCCCTTGCCGCGCTAGCCGAGATCGCGGGCTGCTTCACCTTTTGGGCATGGCTGCGCCTCGACAAGCCCGTGTGGTGGGTGTTTCCGGGCATGGTTTCCTTAGCCTTATTCGCGTGCCTACTTACGTTCGTTGATACGCCCGTCGCGGGGCGCGCCTACGCAGCCTATGGCGGTGTTTACATCGCTGCTTCGCTAATATGGCTCTGGACAGTGGAAGGTGCACGGCCCGACCGCTGGGATGTCATCGGAGCCTCAATTTGCCTCGCCGGGGCCGGGTTGATCCTCTTCGGGCCGGGACGATCACCGTGATGGGAGCCAATTTCCGGCAATCAGACGCGCGGCAGCCCCATTTAACTGGCGCCTAGTAATACCATGCGGCGAATCTTTTTATTACAATGCTTTCGATCCCACAATTAACAGGCCTTGACAGGACCTTCATCGCGCACGTGGACGAGCGGAAACCGGCCATGAAAAGGCGGGCGCCCGGTCAGTGACCGGACGCCCGCCCTCATGCTCTGGTCATTCCCTTACGGGCAGCAGCTCATGGCCGCATCACAGCAAGCGAGCACGAGGTCGCAGCAGGACATGGCCAAGGATGCAACCTGATCCGGCGCGGCGGCAAATGCTGCCGAGCTGGATCCAAGCAGCACGGCTGCAGCGATAATGTACTTTTTCATGATGGTATCTCCGTTGATGTTGAATTGAATGGATCAGCGGAGAAATCTTGGAGGCGGTGGTTCCGGCCCCCCGTCTGGCAAGGGCGGAAACTTGACGAGAAGCGGCTGATAGATGAGCGACGACAGGTCACGGGCCTCAGGAGACGCAACGCGGCTTGCCGGAAGGCTCTGGCACAAGGCGAGGCAATAGCTTTGGCACTGCTCGCGCTCGTCATCCATGCAATCGCCGCAGTCGCCGCCGTGGTCAGTCATCGTTGCCGCAGGCGCACAGCCATTCGCCGCGTAGGTTGCCTCAATCGGAACCAGTGCCACCAGAAAGGCCGCGAGATAGAAAATGAGGCGCCGTGTCACCTGGAAGAACATAGTGGTAAGTTCGCCCTGATCAACGACATTGTTACATTTCAACCGGAGGGCCTATTGAAATGCTTGCGGAAGGCATGATCGGCAGATCGTGAGCGACAGTATCTTCGTGATCCGCGATAGCCTGCGGCCGATGGTAGCAAGTCCGATCTCTGGATGCTTATGAAGAAGCTCGCTTCAAGGCACATCGCATGACAGCAAGCCTGCTTAAATTGAGGTTATTGCCCGACGTATCGGACAAACCACAGGCAGTCTGAAATCCGAACTCCCAGCAGTGTACGAAAGCAAAGGTCGAACGCTGGTCAAGCTGCAAAGCCACGGTCAGATTAGCGGTCGCAAGAGTGACGCGTCGATGATCGTCGCTTTGACACCTGTCAGGACAATGTTCGGCGACCGACGCTATGGCGTTGACTGGATTTGCGCCACACTTAATCGAGCGAAGTATGGCGGTTTGCATCCTGTCAAAAGCAAATAGCAAGGTGCCTATACCGTACAGTGCCGCGCCTTACCGCCAGCGTCGTAGGATCAAGAACCTATTCGGTAAGCCAAGAACTGGCGTCTGATCTATACCGCTTGCGACCGACGCGCACACATTTTCATATCCATCCTTATGCAGATAGCTTTGCTTTATCTCGGTAGGTGAGCAGGCGTAGCGCGTTGAATACTACCAGCAGCGTTGACCCTTCGTGCATCGCCACCGCTGGGCCAATCCCAAGCCCGAGGATCGTTGCGGGTACAAGGAATGCCACCACGCCGAGGCTAACAAAGACATTCTGCCGAATAATGCTGCGGGTGTGTCGGCTCAGGCCCACCGCGAACGGCAGATGCGCGAGGTCATCGGCCATGAGCGCTACGTCGGCCGTCTCCAGCGCCACGTCGGAGCCTGCAGCGCCCATCGCGATACCTACCGTCGCCGACGCCATTGCAGGGGCGTCATTGACGCCATCGCCAACCATGGCGACCATGTCCTCGCCAGCTAGTCTTTTGATCGCAGCAACCTTGTCCTCCGGCATCAGGTCTCCCCACGCCTCGTCGAGCCCGACATCCTTGGCGATGGCATCAGCCACTTTCTGATTATCGCCTGAGATCATAATCATCCGGGCGATGCCCATCTCGCGCAGCCGCGTGAGCGCCAACTTGGCCGCCGCGCGCGGAGTGTCCATCAGCCCGATCGCGCCAATGTCGTTTTCGCCCTTGCGGACCACCATAGTGGTCCGCCCGCTTTCACGCAGGGTGGCGACGGCGGCGGTCGCGGCCGCGTTCAGCGTGGGGATGCCCTCCACGCCGAACATCTCGGCCTTGCCGATCCATACCGTCTCGCCATCGACGGTTGCGGTGACACCGCGTCCCGTCAAACTCTCGAGATCGGTCGCTTCTGGCAACTCGCGCCCACCAAGGCGCTCGCGGCCGTCCTTCACGATCGCCTGTGCCAGTGGGTGATCGCTCAAGCCCTCGACCGCAACAGCGAGCGCCAAGAGATCCTCTTCGCTCGCCCCCTCGACGGGTACGACATCGGTGATGCGGGGCCGACCTTCCGTCAGCGTCCCGGTCTTGTCAAACGCGATCGCCTTGAGGGAACCAAGGTTTTCAAGCGGCGCGCCGCCCTTGATTAGCACTCCGCCGCGTGCCGCTCGCGCGACGCCGGACAGAACCGCGCTCGGGGTGGCGATCGCCAGAGCACACGGGCTGGCGGCGACCAGCACCGCCATCGCACGATAGAAGCTGTCGCGGAACGGTTCGTCGACCACCACCCACGCGAACAGCAGTAAAAACGAGAGCGCCAGCACAGCTGGCACGAAGACGCGCTCGAACTGATCGGTGAACCGCTGGGTAGGCGACTTCTGCGTCTCGGCTTCGCTCACCATCTTCACGACTTTGGCGAGCGCGCTTTCATTGGAGCGCCGCGTCACCTCGATCTCGATCGCGGCGGCGCCGTTGATCGTCCCGGCGAATACCCGCGATGTCGCCGCGACCGCATTGGGCTTTGTGCGCGCCGCTTCGACATCATCGACCGGTTCCTTGTCGACTGGAATGCTTTCGCCGGTGACGGGTGCCTGGTTGATCGCACTCGATCCCCTGATGACGAAGCCGTCAGCGGGCAGGCGTTCGTTCGGACGTACGACCACGATGTCGCCAACGACGAGTTCCTCGACCAGTATCTCTGTCGTTTGTCCTTCACGGCGCACCGTTGCCTTAGCGGGCGCAAGCTCGCCCAGCGCCTCGATCGCGCGCTTGGCGCGACCCATCGCATAATGCTCGAGCGCATGGCCGAGACTGAACAGGAAAAGCAGCAGTGCGCCTTCCGCCCAGGCACCGAGCGCCGCTGCGCCAGCGGCCGCGACGAGCATCAGCGTATCGATCTCGAATTTCTTGAGCTTCAGATTGTCGATTGCCTCGCGCAGCGTGAAGAAGCCGCCGAAAACATAGGCACCGACATAGAAGGCTGTTGGCAGCCAATCGGGCGCACCTGCAACCAACTTTTCAAGTCCGAAGCCGACCGCCAGCACTGTACCGCAGGCCAGCGCGAAGATCAGCTCGGTATTGGCCCCGAGGAAATTGGCGTGCGCATGATCGTGACCATCTCCCGGTCCGTGCTTTTCACCGCCTCCGGCATCGCCGCCCTGCCTGTGATCGTGTCCCGCGTGATCGCCGGCATAATTGGAGCCGGTCCGCTTGCCTGGCTTGACCTTGAGCTTGAGCTTGACCAGTGCCACGAGGATTGCCGCCTCGTCGATGCGCTCCTTGTCATATTCGACCCGGACGCTGCCCGAGGCGCTGGCGTCGGCCTGCAGCACGCCGGGCAACTGGCACAGGGTCTCGCCGACGGTGCGGGCGCGGCGTTCGTGCCCGATCCCTTCGATCTGCCATGTCGCATGGCCGTATCGCCCGCTGATATCGGCGCCCGCCGCTCGCACGATCTCTCGCACACGCGACAGCGGCAGCGCCCCCCCATCGAAATGGATGCAGAGCTTCGCCGGACTGTTACCATCGGCAGGCAGGACGTGCGCGCGCTCGACGCCGGGTTTGGCGCTGAGGATCGAGATGAGACGCCCGACACAGGCATCGGCCGCGTCAGGAACCTCCGGCAGCAGGACGGGAATATCGAGTTCGAGCTTATCGGTCATCACGCCGTCTCCGCATTGGTATTTGTTTCTGCCCGCGCATCGCGCAGAATTTCGATCCCGCCCTTGAGCGCGATAAGAGCGGTAGCCAGGCCCACCAGCAGATCGGGCCAATTCGTCCCCAGCCAAAGCACCAGCGCGCCAGCGATCAGGATTCCGCCGTTGGAGATGAAATCGTTGAAGCTGAAAGTGGCCGCAGCGCGCAGATTAACATCAGGCTGTTTGAGCCGTTGCAGCAATCGCAAACAGATATAGTTCACAACCCCGGCGATCGCTGACATCATCATCATTGTCGGCCCGATCGGATCGCTGCCCTGGACATAGCGACGGCCGACGTCGAGCAGGATGCCTCCCGCGAAGAGCAGCAGCATAACACCCGAGACGCTCGCCGCGCGCGTCTTCCATTGGCGCCCGCGATTTAGCGCAACGAGGCTCAGCCCATATACTGCAGTGTCGGCCAGGTTATCGACACCGTTTGCGATCAGGGCGCTCGAATCGCCAGCAAGTCCGGTCCCAAAGAAACCAAACGCGATCATCGCGTTGAGCAGCAACACGATCCATAGGGTGCGGCGCTCGTCAGGGACCTGCCCGTTGGATGAATTTGCCGTGCCATCAACATCCCTATTTACCGGACCGGTAGTCACAGGCGCGTCGCCTTTCTGCAGAGGATCGGACGCTTGCTTGCTTCCTCGATCCTTATGGAGTTGCTGAAAAAGGTCGCGCTTATGGTGTCGCCGACATATTGGAGCCCCTGCGCAGGTGCATTCAGTACGATCGGTGCCGCGCTGTCATCGCGGCGCAGCTCGATCGTCAGTCCGTCGTTCTTGAAATCGACGAGAAGCGTACGATTGTCGTTGCACCGATATGGATGGTGACCTGGTGTCCAGCTCGCATCGCCGCTGTTTCTCGCGTGGATTTCCTGTTCGGTGGGCGACCCATTGTCTTGCCGCGGTGAGCAGGCGGACAAGATCAGTGCCGCGCCAACGGTGAGGCTCACAACATTTTCCGTTACTGGCATCTTACGCCGCCTTTTTTGACGTGATGGGGAAGGACGGATGCCACCCTCCCCCTATCGATCATGCGTGTTGAGGCGCGGGTTCGGTCCCTTCCGCCTCATCATCTTTTTCGACCTTCATGGCTTGTTGCCCGAACCGGGCGTAAAGGGTCGGCAGTACGAACAACGTCAGCAGTGTCGCCGAGATCAGACCACCGATGACGACGGTTGCGAGCGGCTTCTGCACCTCCGCGCCAGCACCGCTCGCGAATGCCATCGGCACAAATCCTAGGCTTGCGACGAGCGCCGTCATCACGACCGGGCGCAATCGCTGGATAGCGCCGGTGCGGGCTGCCTCTGCCCGGTCCATCCCCGACCGGATCAGATCCTGGACCGAACTGACCATCACCAGTCCGTTGAGGACCGCGATGCCCGATAGTGCGATGAACCCCACTGCGGCCGAGATCGAGAAGTCCATGCCCCGCGCGAACAGCAGCAGCACACCGCCGACCAGCGCAAATGGCACGCCTGTGAACACGATCGCGGCATCGCGCGCCGAACCCAGCGCTCCATAGAGCAACAGGAGGATCAAGATAAAGCAGGCCGGAATAACGAGCTGCAGCCGCTCGCTGGCCGACTTCAAATTCTCGAACTGGCCTCCCCATTCGAGATAGCTGCCCGCCGGCAGGCGCACGCCCTGCCTGACGGCAGCCTGTGCATCCGTCACCACGCTGCCGACGTCACGGCCACGGACATTGGCCTGGACGACGACGCGGCGCTTGCCATTCTCGCGGCTAATCTGGTTCGGCCCGTCAACGACGCCAATGCTGGCGACGCTGGACAGCGGGACATAGCCACCTCCCGACACTGGCACCTGCACCTGTTCCAGAAGCCCGAGATCGGCACGCTCAGCATCGGACAGCCGGATGACGACCGGAAATCGCCTGTCACCTTCGAAGATCACGCCGGATTCCCGCCCGCCAAGCGTGGCAGTGATGGTATCCTGCACGTCCTGCGCGGTGACGCCGACTCGTGCCATCGCGTCGCGATTGACGCGAATGTCCAGCATCGGGAGACCCGTCGTTTGTTCGACCTTTACGTCCACCGCCCCTTCCGTCTTGCGCAGGACTCCGGCGATCTGTTCGGCAGTGCGGTTCATGGAAGCGAAGTCGTCGCCGAACACCTTGACCGCGATATCCCCGCGCACGCCGGCGATCAGTTCGTTAAAACGCATTTGGATCGGCTGCGTGATCTCATAAGCGTTACCAGGAATCTGTCCGAGCTTGCTCTCAAGTCGCTCGACCAGATCAGCCTTCGCCAACTTGGGATCAGGCCACTCGTCGCGGGGTTTCAAGATCACGAACATGTCCGTCGCGTTGGGCGGCATCGGGTCTGATGCCAGTTCTGCAGTGCCGGTTTTGGAGAAGACAAACCGCACTTCCGGTTGCTTCGCCACCATTTGCTCGATTGGTACCTGCATCGCCTGGCTTTGCTGGACTGAGGTCGCGGGGATCCGCAGCGACTGAATGAGCAAATCTCCCTCATCGAGTTGCGGCAGGAACACCGATCCCAACGTTGTAAAGGCTAATGCTGCGACAACGAGGCTGCCGATACCCGCCCCAATGGTGAGCGAGGGTTGCTTCATCGCCTTTTCTAGGCCCGGCTCATAGCGAGCCTTGAGCCAGCTAATGATCCTTCCGTCGTTTTCCTCGACCCGCTTCGACAGCCAGATAGCGATCGCAGCGGGCACAAAGGTGAGTGACAGAACAAATGCGAATAGCAAGGCGATGATGACAGTGAGCGCCATCGGTACGAACGTCTTGCCCTCGACCCCGGTCAGGGTAAGCAGCGGAACATAAACGAGGATGATGATCGCTTGCCCGTAGACCGAGGGCCGGATCATCTCACGCGCGGCGGTCGCGACGACCTCGAGGCGCTCCTTGATCGTCAACAGCCGACCTTGATGGTGCTGTTGTTCAGCGAGCCGCCTAAGCGCGTTTTCGACGATGATCACGGCACCATCGACGATCAGACCGAAGTCGAGCGCGCCGAGGCTCATGAGGTTAGCCGAGACCCCCAAGCGCAGCATCCCGAACCCGGTCAGCATCATCGTAACTGGGATCACTGCGGCTGCGATGAGCGCCGCCCGAAAATTGCCGAGCAGCAGAAACAGCACGACTATGACGAGCAGCGCGCCTTCCGACAGGTTTTTTGCGACCGTCTGGATAGTCGAATTGACCAGTGCTGTACGATCAAGAACCGGCTGCACCACAACGTCGGGTGGCAACGAGGCATTGATCTCCTTCAGCCGATCGGCGACTGCGGTGGCGACGTTGCGGCTGTTCTCACCGATCCGCATGATCGCAGTGCCGACAACGACCTCGGTTCCGTTCTCGGATGCCGATCCCATGCGAATCGCTTGACCATTGCGAACATTGGCGACCTGATCGAGCGTGATCGGCACACCTTCACGGGTCGCAACGACGGTGCGCGCCAGTTCGGCCGCATTGCGCACCAACGCGTCCGAACGAACCGCAAGGCCTTCGCCGTTGCGATTGACGAAGCCGCCGCCAACACTTGTGTTGTTGCGTTCGAGCGCTGTCCCAAGTTCGGTCAGCGTTATTTTGAGCGACGCTAACTTCTGCACGTCGGGAACGACGAGATATTGCTTAGAATAGCCACCAATCGAATCGATTCCGGCTACCCCGGGCACGTTCTTCAAAAGCGGCGTGACGATCCAGTCCTGGGCCGTGCGAAGATATGTCGCCTTGTCCTCCGCGCTGGTCAGCCGCTCTCCTTCGGGCGTAATATAGCTGCCATCCGGTTGCTGGCCTGGCTCGCCTGGCCGATGCTCGTCATCCTTTCGGTGTTCGAGCCGGACGGTCCACATATAGACTTCGCCAAGACCCGTAGCGATCGGCCCCATTTCGGGGTTTACGCCATTGGGAAGCGTTTCTGCGACGCCCTGTAACCGCTCACCGACTTGTTGGCGGGCGAAATAGATGTCCGTTGAATCATCGAACACTGCGGTGATTTGCGCGAAACCGTTTCGGCTAAGCGAGCGAGTGTTATCGAGCCCGGGAATACCAGCGAGGGCGGTTTCAATTGGAAAAGACACCTGCTTCTCCACCAGTTCGGGCGAGAGGGCGGGTGCGCGGACGTTGATTTGCACTTGGTTGTTGGTGATATCCGGCACCGCGTCGATCGGCAGCCGGTAAAGCGAATAGCCACCGATGACGGTGACAATGGCAGTGAGAAGCAGGACAAGCCAGCGTTTCTCTACCGCCCATGTGACAATGCGCGCAATCATTGCATCAATCCTCGTGCGCCGCTTCGCCCTTGCCGATTTCGGCTTTGAGCGTGAAGCTGCCGGTAGTGGCGATTTGCTCGCGGCCCGTGAGGCCGGAGCGAACGATAACGGTTGCACCGGCAGCGTCGCCGAGCGTGACCGGCGTTGCCTGGAATCCTGTCGCAGTTCGGACGAACACTACCGACTTGCCCTCGACCGTCTGGATCGCAGTGGTCGGCACGAGGATTGCCGTATTCGCAGCACCGCCGGTGCCGCTAAGTTGCACAGAGGCCGTCACCGGCTCGCCGACCCTCCACTGTCCGCCCCCATTGTCGAGGGTCGCGATAACCGGCACCTGCCGGGTTTGCGGATCGAGTGCCGGCGACACGAAGCTGATCCGCGCGCTCGACTGTCGGCCTGGCGCGCTCACCATAACCGTGTTGCCCGGCTTCACCCGGCCAGCGTCTTCCGGTTTGAGGTTCAGCGCCAATGACACGCGGCCAAGGTTTGCAATGCGGTAGAGTTCGGCATCGGCCGCGACCGTCTGTCCGAGCACGACCGGGCGGGCGATGATCTGGCCGCCGATTGGTGCGACGATGCCTAACCGGTTGAGACCGCCCCCCCCGCCACCAGCTGCCGATACCTGGCTTTGGGCCTGCCGATAGGCGATGCTCGCTTCGATAGATGCTGTGCGCGCTGCGATCAGATCCTGTTCAGGCGACACCCGCTGCTCGAATAGTCGCTGTTCACGCGCAAGATTTGAATTGGCGAGGGCGAGCCGGGCACGCGACGCCTCGACTTCACCCTTGAGCTGCGCCACCTCGCGACTTTCGATGACCGCGATCGTCTGCCCGCGCCGCACCGACTGGCCAAGATTGAGGGTCAGAGAAACGACCCTGCCACCGATTGCTGCCGAGACGACCTGCGTTCCTTGTGGATCGCCTTCGATTGTAGCCGGCAGTTCGATCGTGCCTGATCCACCAAGCGTCGGGCGACCAACCTGAATGCCTGCTGCTGCTATCTGATCGACGCTGAGCGTGACCTTGCCTTCATCAGCATGGCTCCCTGCGGCCGCCTTTTCGTCGCCGCCGTTTTTCGGCGCGGTCTCGTTTTCAGCTTCAATATCGGGCTCGCTCGCTCCCCCGCAGGCGGCGAGGCTGAGGGTGAGGGCGAGGGCCAGCGGTGCCACTGAGCGCGACATAAACATAGACATGGATCAATTCCCCTGTTGGTCTGGCACCGGAGCGGTAAGCCGCTCAAGACGGGCGCGGGCATTCTGATAGTTGGCGAGCGCATCGATCGCAGCAACGCGCGTTTCGGCCAGCGTGCGTTCGGCATCGAGAAGATCGAGCTGACCGAATTTGCCCTCGCGATATCCGATCCGCGCGATCCTTGCGGCTTCCTGGGCTGCCGCCAAGGCGGGACCGGCTGCTGCGCGTGCTGAGGTTGCCGCATTTGCTGCTTCCGCTTCCGCGTCGGTAATTGCCTGTTCGACATCAAGCGCGGTCACGCGTCGCACTGCCTCGGCTCGGGTCTGCTCCGCGGTTGCCTGGGCAATAGCAGCGCGACCATTGTTGAACACAGGGATCGGAATCGAGATCGAGAAGACTGCCGCTATGTCGTTAGTCGCCTCCAATCTCCGTAGCGCTGGTCCGACGTTGATGTCCGGCACACGGTTTGCCCGGGCCAGCTCGATGCCAGCGTCTGCAATTGCCAAGTCGGCATCCGCTGCCGCTAGCGCGAGTGTACCTTTCGCTGTGGACGGATCTACAGGTCCGAAGGTCGCGACAGGGAGGCGATCAAGCAGTTGTGAATCCAGCGCCCCATCGATCGGCCGACCCACCCGGCGCGCGAGATTTGTCCGCGCCGCTTCCGCGAGGCGGGTCAGTCGCTCGACATTAGCATCTGCGTTTATACGCGCCACATCTGCGCGCTGCTGTTCGAGTGGCGATGCCCGGCCAGCCTGGACCCGCACTCCCGCACCACGCAGCACCTCTGCCGCAATCCGAGCCTGATCTCGCGCCGTCATCAACCGACGTTCAGCCGCGAGCGCTTCGACGTAGAGCTGCGTGACCTGCACACGAATATCGGCTGCCGCGATCGCGGCCTGCAACTCGGCCCGTGACACCTGCGCAGTCGCGACTGCAATACGTGCAGTTCGCTTACCTCCCAGCTCGAGCGGGATCGCAACCCCGACGGTCGTCTCTGCGCTCCGCAGACCCGTATAAGGCCCGGAACCGGCAACATTTTCGATTTGGCCCTGGAAGGTCGGGTTTGGCCGCAATCCGGCAACAGCACGCCCGGCCTGCGCGGCTTCGATGCCTGCGGCGGCTGCTACGTTGGACGGCGCGGCCCCGCCCGCCGCCAGAACAGCATCGTCTAACGTGAATAACCGCAAGGGCTGTTCGGATGTTTGCGTCACAGTTGGCGGTTTCGCGTTCTGCTCACCCGTCTGTTGCGACTGAGCCTGCGCCTGCGCGAGCGATGCGCAGGACGCCGCGGCCAGCACGGCCGCGATCATCTTTTTCATTTTCTGGGAATCCTGACAAATTGCGACGAGCCAGCACATGCCGGCTGACGGAAAAGATCAGGCGGAAGGAGGCCTCAGTGCGGGATCGACTAGGCGCGACGCAGTTGCGCTGTCGGACCCATATGAAGGGCGCATGTCAGAAAGATACACTGCCGACAAACCGTCGCTCGCCGGGACGTTAAGGGAAGCGCCGTGGCAGGAGCTGTGGTGATGCGGAACTGCTTGGTCTGAATCACCCTGCGATTGGTCGGCATCACCTTCGGTGTGCACAGCACCACTACACTCCATCGTAAGTGTCCCTGGCAGTTCTTGCGCATGCACCGTCGCCGTCACCATCAAGGATGACGCGATCACTATGAGCAAAAGGGACCATACTTTGAGCAGCATTGGATGAGCGTTACCCGAGATGGTGCACATTGTCATGACAAAATTTACGCGGGATGAGCCAAGTTTGGTAAATGCATTGACCGGATATACCCGTGCCCCGTCCCCTCAATTTATGGCGGAGCGGACAAAATGCAGCATGCCATTTCGGGTTTGTCTCTTACCGGTCTTAAATAGACACACCCTATCGATTCACCAATCTCTCCAAATGATTAGCGAATAATCCCCCATCAGCGATCACTCAGCCATAGGCCGAAGCATTGATACAAATACTGCGGCCGCGTTTTTCATTGGGATAGGTCCGGTAATTGTTGCTTGTCCGTGCGGGTGGAGGCAGCAGCCCAGTCTTTTCATAAAAGCGCACGGTCTCGACCTTGGTCGCCGTGGCGCTCGCGAGCTCGCCAATTTTCATTGCCACTCC
>NZ_LJHP01000011.1:0-134723 GCF_001295965.1 Blastomonas sp. AAP25 | reverse complement strand
CCCGCCGGTCCCCCCAGACCGGCGGGCCATTTTGTGTCTGGCGCCTGCGGATTATGACATGCGCTGTCGCCAAACCGTCATGCACGGGTCACGCGGACCGCCTAGCGCGCCCATTCAGAGGTTCAACCACTGAGCAAGGGGGCAAGGCGATATGGCCGGCACGATGCGCAATACCAAGATCATGGAAGCGGTTACCCAATCGACCACGGTCAGCAAGCAGGGGCTGTTCGAACGCGCCTTTGCCTTTGCCTTCAAGGGGCTGGTCTATGCGCAGATCTGGGAGGACCCGGTGGTCGACATGGAGGCGCTGGAGATCCAGCCCGACAGCCGGATCATCACCATCGCATCGGGCGGCTGCAACGTGCTGTCCTATCTGGTGGCAGACCCCGCGCAGATCATCGCGGTCGATCTCAACACCGCGCATATCGCGCTCAACAAGCTCAAGGTCGCTGCGGCGCTGCATCTGCCCGATCATGCGCATTTCCACCGCTTCTTCGGACAGGCCGACAGCAAGCAGAACCTGCGCGCCTACAAAGAGCATATCCGCCCGCATCTCGACGAGACCAGCCGCAGCTATTGGGAAGGCCGTGATCTGGCAGGGCGCAGGCGCATCGGCGGGTTCAGCAGCGGATTGTACAAACGCGGGCTGCTCGGCGGCTTCATCGGCACCGCGCATCTGCTGGCGCGGCTGTACAAGATCGATCTCAGGATGATGCTCACCGCTTCGACACTGGAAGAGCAGCGCGCGATGTTCGAGCAGCATCTGGCGCCGGTATTCGACAAGAAGTTCGTCCGCTGGCTCACCGATCAGCCGCCTGCCTTGTTCGGCCTCGGAATTCCGCCGGCGCAGTTCGAAGCGCTGGCGGGTGACGAAAAGATGGCAGATGTGCTACGCAAGCGCTTGGAAAAGCTGGCGTGTGACTTTGAAATCCGTGACAACTACTTTGCCTGGCAAGCCTTTGGCCGAGGCTATGGCAAGGGTGCTGACACACCGCTGCCGCCCTATCTGCAGGCGGCCAACTACGACCTTGTTCGCGCGCGCGCGGGCCGGGTCGAGGTCGAGCATGCCAATTTCGTCGAACGGCTGCAGGCGAACGCCGATACCAGTCTCGACCGTTATGTTCTGCTCGACGCGCAGGACTGGATGAACGACCAGCAGCTGACCCTGTTGTGGAAAGAGATCACCCGCACCGCGCGCCCCGGCGCCCGCGTGCTGTTCCGCACCGCTGCCGAACCCAGCCTGCTGCCGGGCCGCGTCCCCGATGAGCTGCTGGGCCGTTGGGATTATCGCGCCGCGGATTCGCTAGGATTTACCGCGCGCGACCGCTCCTCGATCTATGGCGGGGTGCATTTGTATGTCCTCAAATGAGGTGAGCATGCCGACATCCGACCATGGCGAAAGCATGGATGCGATCTACCGCACCCAGCGGCATATTTACGACCTGACCCGCAAATATTATCTGCTGGGGCGTGACCGGCTGATCGCCGATCTGGCACCGCCCCCGGGCGGGCTGGTGCTGGAAATGGGATGCGGGACCGCGCGCAACCTGATCCTTGCTGCGCGGCGCTATCCGCATGCGCGGTTTCTCGGGTTCGATATCTCCGAAGCAATGCTGGAAAATGCGCGCGAATCGGTCCGGCGCGCTGGGCTTTCGGAGCGGATCAGCCTGACCAAGGGCGACGCCACCGCATTTTCGCCCAGGCGGCTGTTCGGCATCGCCGGGGTGGACCGCGTGTTCTGCTCCTACACGCTGTCGATGATCCCGGATTGGGAGCAGGCGATCGCGGCGGGTGCCGATGCGCTGGTGTCCGGCGGCAGGATGCATGTCGTCGATTTCGGCAGCCAGCGGGGTTTGCCCGAGTGGTTCTCACGCGGTCTGCATGCCTGGCTGGACCGGTTCCAGGTCAGTCCCAGGGCCGAACTTGAAGCGGTGGCGCGGCAGGTCGCCCATCAGCGCGGCCTGCTGGTCGAGCACCGCAACCTCTATCGCGGCTATGCGCAGTATGCGGTGATCGGCGGCTGAGCCTAGCCCTAGGTTATCAGCGCTCGCAGCGTCGTCACCGTATCCGCCTCGGCAGCGGGCTTGTCGCGCCGCAGCCTCGAGATACGCGGAAAGCGCATTGCGATACCCGATTTGTGGCGCTTTGATTCGTGGATCGAATCGAAGGCCACCTCGAGCACCAGCGACTTTTCGACCTCGCGCACCGGGCCGAAGCGATTGACGGTGTTCTGCCGCACGAACTTGTCGAGCCATTTGAGCTCGGTGTCGGAAAACCCCGAATAGGCCTTGCCCACCGGGACCAGCTCGCCGTCCACGGTCCAGCAGCCGAAGGTATAATCCGAATAGAAGGACGAGCGCTTGCCGCTGCCGCGTTGCGCATACATCATCACGCAATCGGCGCTCAGCGGATCGCGCTTCCATTTGTACCACAGCCCAACGCGGCGCCCGGGGACATACAGGCTGTCGCGGCGCTTGAGCATCACGCCTTCGATCGCGGCATCTCGCGCGCCATCGCGGATGCGGCCGAGCTCGTCGAAATCCTGCGCCATGATGATCTGCGACAGGTCAAACCGGTCGGCGGGAAGCGCGCCCATGCGCTGCTCGAGCCGCGCGCGCCGCAGGTGCCAGGGTTGCAGCCGCAGGTCTTCGCAGCCGTCGATCAGCAGATCATACAGCCGCACGAACGCGGGCGCCTCTGCGAGCATCTTGGCCGAGACTGTCTTGCGCCCCAGCCGCTGCTGCAGTGCGTTGAAGCTTGCAGCCTCGCCCATCTGCGCATCGCCCCGCACCAGCAGTTCGCCATCGAACACGCCTTCGACCGGCATGTGCGCGGCGATGTCCGGGAAGGCGGGCGTGATGTCGTCGCCACCGCGGCTGAACAGCCTCACGTCATCACCGACACGGACGATCTGGATGCGGATGCCATCCCATTTCCACTCGGCAGCATAATCGGCAAGGTCGACCGTGCCGTCCTCGAGCGGGTGCGCGAGCATGAACGGGCGGAAATAGGGGGTGCCCTCGGGATCGGGCCGCGCGCCGCCTTCACCCCAGGCAAAAAGGCTGGCATAGGGCGGCGACAGCGCGTGCCACACCTCTTCGACCGCATCGACATCCAGCCCGAAGGCTTGGGCAAAAGCGGTCTTGGCGAGCCGGGCGGAGATGCCGACGCGCATTGCGCCTGTCGCGAGCTTGATCAGCGCATAGCGGCCATCGCTGTCCAGCCTGTCCATATATTCGGCGAGCAGCGCTGGCGCGCGGGCCCGGCTGACCCCGGCAAAGCTGTCCACCGCATCGGCAAGCCGCAGGTCATTGGCGGGAGGTGCTGTCTCGGGCCAGATCAGCGCGACCGTTTCGGCGGTATCGCCGACGAAATCGCGGCTCAGGCGGAACAGTTCGGGATCGACCCGTTCCATCGCCATGGTGCGGACGGACGAGGATTTCACCGCCGCAAAATCCGCCTCGCCGGTCAGCGCGGCCAGCGCCCAGCCGCGATCGGGATCGGGTGCAGCGCGCAGATAGTCCGCTATCAGCGCGACCTTGGCGTTGCGCGAGCGGGTATAGCCCAGCTGGGTAACGAGCGCAGCGAACGCGCGCATCAGCCCTCGTCCTCGTCTTCGCGGCCTATCAGTGCCAGCGCGCGCGCCTTGATCTGATGCAGCTCGCACCAGCGCAGCAGCGCTTCCTCGCGCCCATGGGTGACCCACACCTGCTTGGGCGCCACCTCGCGGATCGTGGTGGTCAGCTCGTCCCAGTCTGCATGGTCCGAGATGATCAGCGGCAGTTCGACGCCACGCTGCTGCGCGCGGGCGCGCACCCGCATCCAGCCCGAGGCCATCGAGGTGACCGGATCGGGCAGGCGGCGGCTCCAGCGGTCGGCGAGCGCCGAGGGCGGGGCAAGCACGATGGTGCCGCGCAGATCGGCCTTGTCGGTGCCCGCCACCGGCAGCAGCGGCCCCATCGCGACGCCATGATCGGCATAGAGCGCGCACATCTTCTCGAGCGCGCCGTGCAGATAGATCGGCTCGTCATAGCCCAGCGCGCGCAGTTCTGTGATCACCCGCTGCGCCTTGCCCAGCGCATAGGCGCCGACCAGCACACAGCCTTCAGGGTGCGCCTCGCGCATGGCGAGCAGCTTGCCGATTTCCTCGGACGTTGGGGGGTGGCGGAACACTGGCAGGCCGAAGGTCGCCTCGGTGATGAAAATGTCGCACGGCACCAGTTCGAACGGTGCGCAGCTGGGATCGGGCCGCCGCTTGAAATCACCGGTAACAACGACAGTTTCGCCCTGATATTCCATCCGGATCTGCGCCGAGCCCAGCACATGGCCTGCCGGGTGGAATGACACCTTGACGCCATTGAGATCAAGCGCATCGCCATATCCAATCGCGTTTTCGCCCGGATAACGGCCATAGCGCAGATTGATGATCGCCAGCGTTTCGGGCGTCGCCCACACTGCATCATGCCCGCCACGCGCGTGATCGGCATGGCCATGCGTGATCAGCGCGCGAGACACCGGGCGCGAGGGATCGATCCAGGCGTTGGCGGGGCGGACGAAGATGCCATGGGGATGGGGTTCGATCCAGTGGGGGGCGCTGCTCATCACTTGAGCATATGGGTGCCCGCAGGGCAGCTTCAATCTTTGGCGGTCGCCGCAAAGTCGAAGCTGATCGCAACCGGGCCCGCGATTTCGGTGGTGCTGGCATACTCGCCCTGACCGACGCCGAAGCTGGTGCGGTCGATCCGCGCAGTGCCGCGTGCACGCGCCTTGTCTCCCGCAATGGTCAGCGTGAACGCGAGCGGCACCGGCTTGCTGACGCCGCGCAAGGTTAGCGTGCCATCGGCGCGATAGCGGTCGCCGCCCAGAGCCGTGAAGCGGGTGGCGCGATAGCTGGCCCTGGCAAAGCGCGATGTGTCGAAGAAATCGGTATCGGTGAGCGTACCATCGCGCTGGCTGTCGCCGGTATCAACCGACGCAAGGTCGATGCTGACATCGACCTTGGACGCTTCCAGCGCATCGGGCGCAAACAGGATCGTCGACGACCATTTGCCGAAGCTGCCGGTGACCGGCTCGCCATTCCATTGTGCGGTAAAGCCCAGCCTGCCGCCGGGCGCCTGGGCCCAGGTGCGTGGCGCACTGGCTTCTTCGTCGGATGGCTTGGCCTGTGCCTCTTCGGCCGCGAGCGGCTCAGCGGCTGCAACCGGCTCGGGGGCCGCCGCTGGGGCTGCAACCGGCTCCGCCTCGGTCGGCATTGAAGCCGCAGGCGCTGCGCTGGCGCCCTTGGGATCGACGATCTTGCCCAGCAAGATGCCGCCGAGCATGATCGCCGCGGCCAAAACCACGGCGCCAATCGCCTTGCCACGTCCACCGGGGAGCATCCGCGCCAGGATCGGGGTTCCGAGCAGATACTGGTGCCTCAGCGCGCCTGCGACATGCAGCACGAGCAGCGCGATGCCGACATTGGGCAGGATCTCGTGGATCTCCTCGGAAGGCTCGCCCATCCATTGCGGAACCGGCAGATTGGGCCAAGGGATCGATCCGAACAGCAGCGTGTCCACCTTGATGTCAGAGGTCGACACCAGGATCCACCCGGTGAGCGGCGCGCCGATCATGACGATATAGAAGCCCAGATGCACCAGCGAGGACAGAGTCATCGCCCATTTCGGTCCGGGCACCGCAGCAGGTCGCGGCACGATCAGCCGCCATCCGACCCGCAGGACGCTCAGCAACAGGATGGTGATCCCGACCGATTTGTGCAGCTGGAACCGGGCAAACAGGTCGGGACCGCGCGGCCCTTCGAGCGATTCTGCAAAGATGATCTGAAAGGCGAGCGCCGCGGCGATCAGCCAGTGGAGAACGATAGCGCCCAGGCTATAACGGGTTGGGGCCATGACATCAGGCTGCCTTGCGAAGCTCGAGCCTTTCCCAGATTTCCACCAAAGCCGATGTCAGATCACGCATCATGGCTTCATCATGGGACGGGCCCGGAGTGAAACGCAGCCTTTCGGTACCGCGCGGCACGGTGGGAAAATTGATCGGCTGAACATATACGCCGTATTCGGCGAGCAGCATATCGCTAATCCGCTTGGCCTTGACAGGATCGCCCACCATCAGCGGAACGATGTGCGTGGTGGTGTCCATCACCGGCAGCCCGGCTTCGGTGAACAGCTGCTTGAGCATCGCTGCCGCTGCCTGCTGGCCGTCGCGCTCCTCGCTCGACTGCTTGAGATGCTTCACGCTGGCGAGCGCGCCTGCAACCAGCACGGGCGACAGCGATGTGGTGAAGATGAAGCCGGGAGCATAGCTGCGAATGACATCGATGATCCGCTGGTCGGCGGCGATATAACCGCCCATCACGCCGAACGCCTTGCCCAATGTGCCCTCGATGATCGTCAGCCGATGCGCCGCCTCGTCGCGTTCCGAAATGCCGCCGCCGCGCTTGCCGTACATGCCAACGGCGTGCACTTCGTCAAGATAGGTCAGCGCGTTATACTTGTCTGCCAGGTCGCAGATCGCGTGGATCGGGGCGACATCGCCATCCATCGAATAGACGCTTTCGAACGCGATCAGCTTGGGCACGTCCGGGTCTTCGGCGGCGAGCAGTTCTTCGAGATGCTCGACGTCGTTGTGACGGAACACGCGCTTTTCGCAGCCCGAGTTCCGGATCCCCGCGATCATCGATGCGTGATTGAGTTCGTCTGAAAAGATGATGCAACCGGGCAGAATGCGCGCCAGCGTCGAGAGCGTCGCATCGTTCGAGACATAGCCCGAGGTGAACAGCAAGGCACCCTGCTTGTCGTGCAGGTCGGACAGCTCGTGTTCCAGCTCGACGTGATAATGCGTGTTGCCGCCGATGTTGCGCGTGCCGCCCGAGCCCGCGCCGACATTGTGCAGCGCCTCTTCCATCGCCTCGATCACCTTGGGGTGCTGGCCCATGGTGAGATAATCGTTGGAGCACCACACGGTGATCGGCTTGGGGCCGTTGTGACCGTGAAAGCACCGCGCATTGGGATAGGCGCCCTTGTTGCGCAAGATGTCGATGAACACCCGGTAACGGCCTTCGGCGTGCAGCCGGTCAATCGCAGCTTCGAAAATCTGGTCGTAGTTCACGCGGCCACCTTAGTCCTGACGAGTGATAACCCATGCCGTTGCGCTGGTGTGAAGCGACCCATTGCTGACGCGTTGGCTGGCGATGTAATAGCAATTAAATCCCGCATTTCCAGCGATAACGGCTCGCAACTGCGGGGTTTGGGCCGGTTGCGGGGTGGACAAATTGTCCCACCCTGCAGCATTGCCGTGATCCTGAAGCCGCTCCAATACGTTGCCGGGGTAGGCCAGGACGAGGCTTGCGACCAACCGAAATTGCACATCGCCATGATCGAACCAGTCGATCAGCAGGCGCTCAAAGCGTGTCGAAGCTTGTAAATCCGCGCGCCTCGAGCACCGGCTTGTAGGGTACGATGTCGCCCGCGGGGCCGGTTGCCACGAAGCGCAGCCCGTTGCCGACAAAGCTCTGGCCGCGGGTGAGATACGCGATTCGCCGGGCGATTCCTTCTGCGCCGTGCACGAAGGTGACCGGCCTGCCAAAGGCACGCGCGAGCTCGTCCTGCACCAGCGGAAAGTGCGTGCAGGCCAGCACTACGGTATCGATCGCCACTGCGCGTTCCTGGCTGACCAGTCCCGCGACGGCGCGGTCGAAGATCGCAGGGTCGGGCACTTCGCCGCGCAGCTTCATTTCGGCCGCGCGCACCAGTTCGGGCGCGCCGAAGCGCAGGATGGTGGCGTCGCTGGCGAACTCGCGTGCCAGGTTGGTTACATAGGGCTGGCGCACCGTCGCCTCGGTCCCCAGCACGCCGATGACGCGGCTGCGCGACTGTTCGGACGCGGGCTTGATCGCGGGCACGGTGCCGACGATCGGCAGGTCGAGCGCGGCTCGTACCTGGGGCAGGGCAATGGTCGAGGCGGTGTTGCAGGCGATGGTGATCAGCCGCGGGCGATAGCGCTCCACCAGCCGCCCGAGCAGCGCAGGCACGCGCGCGGCAATCTCTGCCTCGCTCTTTTCGCCATAGGGCAGGCCTGCAAAATCGGCAGCATAGACGATCGGTGCATCGGGAAGCAGCGCGCGCGCCGCATCCAGCACCGTCAGACCGCCTACGCCGGAATCGAAGAACAGCAGCGGCGCATCGGCAGCGATGGCGGGCTCGGCAGGCAATGAGGACGTCATAATCCCCGCTTAGCATCGCGGTCGGCGCAATCAACCATGCTTGCCAAAACCGCCGCTTTGCCTATGCACGCGGCAGACGATTTGCCGTACAGGAACAAGGGTTGGCAATGATGAACGATCTGGCTGGAATCGCGGTGGCGACGCTCGGTGCACTGATGCTGATGGGCTATCTGCTGGGCTCGATCCCGTTCGGCATCATCCTCACCCGGATGGCGGGCGCGGGTGATCTGCGCTCAATCGGGTCGGGCAATATCGGTGCGACCAACGTGCTGCGTACCGGGCGCAAGGGGCTGGCTGCAGCGACCCTGCTGTTCGATCTGGGCAAGGGCGCTGCGGCGATCGCGATCGCCGAGGCCATCGCTCCGGGCAGTGGACCGTTTGCCGGGCTGGGCGCCTTTTTCGGGCATTTGTATCCGATCTGGCTCAAGTTCAATGGCGGCAAGGGGGTTGCGACCTTGCTTGGTATCGCGATTGCGCTTTACTGGCCGCTGGGCGTCGTTTTTGCCGTGGTGTGGCTGGCGGTAGCGTTTGCCACGCGGTTCTCTTCGCTCGGCGGGATCATGGCGGCAGCGGCGATGCCGGTGGCGGCATGGTGGTTTGGACGGGAGCAGGCTCTATGGGTGTTCGTGGTCATGCTGGGCTTTGTGCTCTGGAAGCACCGCAGCAACATCCAGCGGCTGATTGCCGGCACCGAGCCGAAGATCGGCAAGTCCTCCGCCGCCTGACTTCTGGCTTGGCGGGCCTGTCCCGTGCTTGATGCCGAGCATCTTGCGCGCATCCGCCTGCTGCGCAGCGATCGCATCGGCCCGATCAGTTTCGCCCAGCTCATGGCACGCTTCGGCAACGCCCAGGCGGCCATCGAGGCGCTGCCCGACCTGGTGCAACGCGCCGGGGGCAGGGCGATCCGGATCGCAACCGTGGCGCAGGTGACCGCCGAGGTCGCCCGTGTCGAGGCCGCCGGCGCGCGCTACCTGTTTGCCGACGATGATCGCTATCCCGCGCTGCTTGGGCATATCGACAATGCGCCGCCGGTGCTGACCGTCCGCGGCGACTTGGCGCTGCTGCAGCGGCCGTCGATTGCCATGGTCGGCGCGCGCAATGCCTCTGCCGCCGCGTGCCGCTTTGCCCGGCAGATCGCAGGAGAGCTCGCCGAAGCGGGTTATCTCGTCGTCTCCGGGCTTGCACGCGGGATCGACACCGCCGCGCATCAGGGCGCGTTGCGGATCGCAGGGACAGGCCCCGGCAGCACCGCAGGCGTGATCGCATCGGGCATCGACATCAGCTACCCGCCCGAGAACCACGCGCTGCAGGCCGAGATGGGCGCACGCGCGCTGGTGATCGCCGAGCAGCCGCCGGGCACCGAACCGCTGGCGCGGCACTTTCCCTATCGCAACCGGATCATCGCCGGGATGGCGCTGGGAACTTTGGTGGTCGAGGCTGCGCCCAGGTCAGGCTCGCTGATCACCGCGCGGCTGGCCGCCGAAGCCGGGCGCGACGTCATGGCGATCCCCGGCTCGCCGCTCGATTCGCGCTCGCGCGGCTGCAACGAGCTGATCCGCGGCGGCGCGACATTGGTGCAGAGCGTCGCCGACATTCTGGATCTGGTCGAGCCCTTTGCCGGTTCCCGGACGCAGAAGGTCGCCACGCCCACGAACCTTTATGCCGCCGCAGCGCCCGTTGCCGAACCGGACGACCAGACGCGGGCAGACGTCATCAGCCTGCTCAGCCCGTCGCCTGTCGGCATGGACGAACTCGTACGTCAGTCGGGGCTGGAGAGCGGGGCGGTCCAGATGATCCTGCTCGATCTGGAACTTGGCGGACTGATCGAGCGGCATGCGGCGGGAAAGGTGTCACTGATCTGACCTCGATTATGGCCTATGGACGCCCTTGACGAATGCGGATAACCGGCCCCAGCTTATACGCACACGCGAGAGCTTTCAGAAAGTCCAATCAATGCAACTGGTTATCGTCGAGTCGCCGGCCAAGGCCAAGACCATCGAAAAATACCTCGGCTCCGATTACCGGGTGCTCGCCTCGTACGGTCATATCCGCGACCTCGCGCCCAAGGATGGCTCGGTCGATCCGGACAATGATTTCGACATGGTCTGGGAAGCCTATGCCGACAAGACGCGGCAGCTCAAGGCGATCACCGACGAGGCCAAGAAGGCCGACCGTCTGATCCTCGCGACCGATCCGGATCGCGAGGGCGAGGCGATCAGCTGGCACGTGCTAGAGGTGCTGACCAAGCGCAAGGTTCTGCCCAAGGAGGTCGAGCGCGTTACCTTCAACGCGATCACCAAGAAAGCGGTGACCGAGGCGATGGCCGCACCGCGCCAGCTCGATACCGATCTGATCGATGCCTATCGCGCGCGCCGGGCGCTCGATTATCTGGTCGGCTTCACGCTCTCGCCGGTGCTGTGGCGCAAGCTGCCCGGCGCCAAGTCGGCAGGCCGCGTGCAGTCGGTCGCTCTCAGGCTAATCGTAGAGCGCGAGCGCGAGATCGAGGCGTTTACCGCTCAGGAATATTGGTCGGTCACCGCGCAGATGGAGCAGGGCGGCCAGCCCTTCACCGCGCGTCTGGTCCGGCTTGAGGGCGAGAAGCTCGACAAGCTCTCGCTGGGCAACGCAGGCTCGGCCGAGGCCGCCAAGGCTAAGGTCGAGGCCGGGCATTTCACTGTCGAGACGGTCGAGACCAAGCCGCTGAAGCGCAACCCGCCGCCGCCGTTCACCACCTCGACGCTGCAGCAGGAGGCCGCGCGCAAGCTCGGCTTCTCGGCCAGCCATACGATGCGGATCGCACAATCGCTCTACGAGGACGGCGCGATCACCTATATGCGGACCGACGGTGTACAGATGGACCCCGGCGCGATCCAGGAAGCGCGCAAGGCGATTTCGGATCGCTATTCGGGCCATTACCTCCCCGAAACCCCGCGCCAGTACCAGACCAAGGCCAAGAACGCGCAGGAAGCGCATGAGGCGATCCGCCCCACCGATTTTTCGCGCGACAGGGCAGGCTCGGGCGACCATGCCCGGTTGTACGACCTGATCTTCAAGCGCGCTTTGGCCAGCCAGATGGCGACCGCGCTGCTCGAGCGCACCGTGGTCGAACTGGTCGATGGCACCGGGCGTACCGCGCTGCGCGCCAACGGCCAGGTGGTGAAATTCCCAGGCTTTCTTGCGCTCTACGAGGAAGGGCTCGATGACTCCGACAGCGAAGACGGCGGCTTGCTGCCGATCATGTCCAAGGGCGACAGTCCCGCGAAGAAATCGGTCGACGCGGTCCAGCATTTCACCCAGCCCCCGCCGCGCTTTTCCGAAGCGTCGCTGGTCAAGCGGCTCGAGGAGCTCGGCATCGGGCGTCCTTCGACCTATGCCTCGATCATTCAGGTGCTGAAAGATCGCAGCTATGTGAAGGTTGAGAAAAACCGTTTCTTTGCAGAGGAATCGGGCCGGTTGCTGACAGGTTTTCTCGAACGGTTCTTCGAGCGCTATGTCGCCTATGACTTTACCGCCGGGCTCGAGGACGAACTCGACGATGTCAGTGGCGGGCGTGCCGAATGGCGCAGCGTGCTCGAAGCCTTCTGGCGCGATTTCAAGCCCAAGACCGCCGAGGTGATGGAGCAGAAGCCGTCCGAGATCACCGCCGAACTCGACATCTTCCTCGAGCCGTATCTGTTCCCCAAAAAGGCAGATGGCGGCGATCCGCGGCTGTGTCCCAAATGCGGCGAGGGCCGTCTCGCGCTGCGCGGCGGCAAGTTCGGCGCGTTCGTGGCGTGCTCGAATTACCCCGAGTGCAAATACACCCGCCGGTTCGCCCAGGGCGGCGGCGAGGGCGATGGCGGCGACAACGGTCCCGAGGAACTGGGCAACGATCCGGTGACCGGCGAGCCAGTGACCAAGCGCTCGGGTCGCTTCGGACCCTATGTCCAGATGGGCGAGGGCAAGGAAGCCAAGCGCTCGTCGATCCCCAAGGATGTTCCGGGCGAGGATTTCGGGCTCGAATGGGCGCTGAAACTGCTGTCGCTGCCGCGCGAGATCGGCGCGCACCCCGAGACTGGCGCGACGATCACCGCGAGTATCGGCCGCTATGGTCCGTATCTGTCGCACAACGGCAAGTACGCAAAGCTTGGCGGCACGATGGAGGTGTTCGAGACCGGCATGAACGCCGCCGTGGTCAAGCTTGCCGAGGCACTCGCCAATCCCGGCCGCTCGAGCCGCGCCGCGCCTGCGCCACTCAAGGTGCTGGGCACGAACCCTGCGACCGACACCGAGGTCAAGATCATGGACGGCCGCTATGGCGCGTATGTCACCGACGGCAGCGTCAATGCGACCATTCCCAAGGATGTGAACAAGGACGAACTGACGCTGGACGTCGCGCTGCAATTGATCGCCGAACGCGCGGCGAAGGCGCCCGCGAAGAAGGGCAAGAAGCCCGCGGCGAAGAAGGCGGCACCGAAGAAGGTTGCGGCAAAGAAGGATGCGCCCGCGAAAAAGCCAGCGGCGAAGAAGGCACCGGCCAAAAAGGCGGCTCCGAAGAAGCCCGCAAAAGCAGAGGCTTGATGCAAGCTTCTCCCCTCCCGCCTGCGGGAGGGGAGAGACTTGCTGCATCAGTCGGGCCTTCGGGTCGTCGTTAACAGCGGCGGAAGTGCGTGCTAAGCATCGGGCATGGCGGAACAACCGATCTATTTTCACGGTATTCCCGGAAGCTCGGGCGAGATGGTGCTGTTTGGCGATCACTGGGCCGATGGGCTTGGCGCCGTCCATGTGGTTGACCGCTCCAGCATCAAGGCCGGAGCCGACCCTGCGGGATATTTCGGGCAACTCGCAAGGAACATACAGACTCGCTTCCCGAACCAGCCGCTGCGCCTTATCGGCTTTTCGCTGGGGGCGAGCGTTGCCTTGCGTACGGCCCCATATCTGGGTTCGCAGGTCAGGTGGATCGACCTGGTATCTGCCGCAGCCCCGCTCGGGCTGGGCGATTACCTCGGCGGCCTGGCCGGCGCACCGGTGTTCAGGCTGGCAAGGTCGAACCCGACGCTGTTCGCCGGCCTTGTGCGGCTGCAATTCGTCGCCGCGAGGCTGTTTCCGGGCAGATTGCACGATGCCCTGTTCGCATCGGCGCAAGGCGCAGATATAGCGCTCAGCAAGGACGCTGCGTTCAAGGCGGCAATGTTGCCGATCCTGCAGCAGTCGCTTGGGGCCCAACGCGCAACCTACATCGGTGAAATCGCGCTGTACGTTCAGGGCTGGGAGGCCGAACTCCACGAGGTCACGCAGCCTGTCACGCTCTATCAAGGCGTTGCGGACACCTGGTCACCTGTTGCAATGGCAAAGGACCTCGGGCGCCGCCTGCCCAGTGTCGAAGCCGTGCATCTGTTGGAAGGCCTCTCGCATTACTCGACCCTGCGCGAATACTGGCGCAGCTACTTCACCCAGCCCAGCCCGATCGTCTCATAGATTTCGCGGTCCTCGTCCCAGCCTTCCTGCACCTTGACGTGGAGATACAGGTGGACATCGACTCCGAGCACCTTGGCGAGTTCGGTGCGGGCCTTTTCGCCGATTTCCTTGATCCGCGATCCGCCCTTGCCCAGCACGATCGCGCGCTGGGTGTCGCGGGCGACCAGGATCTGCTGGTGGATTTCGACCGAGCCGTCCTTGCGGGTGACGTATTTTTCCGGAACCACCGCGCTCGCATAAGGCAGCTCGGCGTGGAGCTGGTTAAACAGTTGCTCGCGGGTGATTTCGGTGGCGAGGATGCGCTCGCTGGCGTCCGAGACCTGGTCTTCGGGGAAGTGCCACGCACCTTCGGGCATCGCATCGGCGAGAAAGGCCTTGAGTTCGGGGACGCCATCGCCGGTCTGCGCGCTGACGAAGAACACTTCGTCGAAATTGCCTGCGGCGTGTAGCTTTTGCGCCTGGATCAGCAGTTTGTCCTTCGCGGCGATGTCGACCTTGTTGAGCACCAGGATCTTGCGCTCGCGCCGGGTGGCGAGCTGCTCGACCAGGGTCGTCAGCCGGTCGTTGAGCTTGGCCTTGGCATCGACGACCAGTGCGATCACGTCCGCGCCGTCCGATCCTTCCCAGGCGGCGCTGACCATCGCGCGGTCGAAGCGGCGGTTGGGATCGAAGATGCCGGGGGTATCGACCAGCATCAGCTGGGTGTTGACCGCGATGGCGATGCCGAGCAGCCGCACGCGCGTAGTCTGCGCCTTGGGGCTGGTGATCGCGACCTTCTGGCCGACCAGCTGGTTGACGAGCGTCGACTTGCCGGCGTTCGGCGCACCGATCACGGCGACGAGGCCGCAGCGGGTCGAAGCGGCGGCGGGGGTGGGTGTGGTGTCTGTCATGTCGTGTGCTCCGCCAGAAACTGCCGTGCGGCAAGCGTTTCGGCTTCCTGTTTGCTGGTGCCGGTGGCTTCCGCCATGCCCAGCCCCTTGATCTCGACCCGCACGGTAAAGCGCAGGTCATGGTCGGGCCCGGACTTGCCGAGCATGGTGTATACCGGGGTCTTTCGGTTGCGCGCAGCGGCCCATTCCTGAAGCTCGGACTTGGGGTGGCGCGGGGCGTCGCTGATTGCGTCGATGCGCTCTGCCCAATGGCGTTCGATAAAGCTGCGAGCGCTGTCCATCCCGCCATCGAGATACAGCGCGCCGATCAGCGCTTCGACGACATCGCCCAGAATGTTGGTGCTGCCAGCGCCGCCATCGTCGCGCGCCTGCTTGCCCAGCCGGATCAGCGGACCCAGGGTGCACGCACGCGCAATCTCTGCACAGCTTTCGCGCGAGACGAGGCGGTTGAGAAAGGCGGACATCTGGCCTTCTGCCGCCTTGGGGAAGCGCGAATACAGCAGATCGGCGATCACCATGCCCAGCACGCGGTCGCCCAGAAATTCGAGCCGCTGGTAATCGGGGGTCTGGCCGGTGCTGCCATGGGTGAGCGCCTGCACGAAGAGTGCGGGGTTGCTCGGCTCATGGTCGATGATCGGCGCCAGGGCCGAAAGATCGACGGGGTGGGTCAAAAGCCTTCCCCGATGCGATCCCAGCGCGCTGCGGTGATCCATGTCCACGGAAGGAACCAGCTCGCAGATCCGTCGGTGGAAAAGACGGTGACCAAAGCCCGGCCGACAAGATGGTCCTGCGGCACGATGCCGATGCCCTGGCCTTCGACCGCGGGGAAGCGGCTGTCGAGGCTGTTGTCGCGGTTGTCGCCCATCAGGAACATGTGGCCCTGCGGCACGATGATCGCCTCGGTGGTGTCACGCGGCGCATCGATCAGGTCGAGCACATAATAGGATTTGCCATTGGGCAGCGTCTCGCGGAAGCGCGGATAGCTGCACACCGCGGTGCCATCGCTCAGCGGAACCTCGAAGCTGCGGTCATAGCAGCGGGTGTTGGGCGAGACTGGGATGCGGAAATCGGCGACGCGCTGCTTTTGCACCGGCTTGCCATTGAGCCATACCGTGCCGTCGCGCATCTCGATGGTGTCGCCGGGCAGGCCGATGACGCGCTTGATATAGTCCGCACTGGCGGTCGGCGGTGCCTTGAACACCACGACATCGCCGCGCTCGGGCTGGCCTGCGAGGATGCGTCCGGGGATCAGCGGCAGGTTGAACGGCAGCGAGTATCGCGAATAGCCATAGGACCATTTCGACACCAGCAGATAGTCGCCGACAACCAGCCTCGGCTGCATCGATTCCGACGGAATGTTGAACGGCGAAATGATGAAGCTGCGCAGAATGAAGAAGAAAATCGCCAGCTTGACCAGAAACTGCAGGAAGTCCGCCGTTTCGGACTTGGCTTTCGGGGCGTTTGCGACGGTTTCGGTCATTTTCTCCCTTTGCGGACGCCCCCATGTCCCGTCAAGCCCCTCTCGACGAGCGATGACCCGGGTGAAGCCTCTCGCCAAGCCCGGATTGCCCCGCTAAACCCGCCGAACCGACGAACCTCAGGAAAGAGAGCTCCCATGCCGCACAGCGCCGATGCCATCTGGCAATCGATTGCAGACCACCCCCGTGCCACGCTGGCCGATCTGTTTGCAGGCGATGCGGGACGCCTGGACATGCTCTCGCACCGGATCGCCATAGGTGGCACCGACATGCTGTTCGATTTCGCCAAGACGCATCTCGACGCCGGGCTGATCGGAATGTTCGGACAGCTCGCCGAAGCGATGCATCTGGCCGGGATGCGCGACCAGTTCCTTTCGGGCGCCAAGATCAACACCAGCGAGGATCGCGCGTCCGAACACCCTGCCGAGCGCGGCATGGGTGCCGCAGATTCCGTCGATCAGGCGGCGATGTTCCATGCGCGCATGGCCGCATTGGTCGAGGCCGTGGACGAAGGCGTGTTCGGCGAGATCCGGCACATCCTGCACATCGGCATCGGCGGATCGGCGCTGGGGCCCAAACTGGTGATCGACGCGCTGTGCCGCGACAGCGATCGCTATGACGTTGCGGTCGTCGCCAATGTCGATGGCGAGGCGCTGTCCGAGGCGGTGGCGAACTTCGATCCCGCCAAGACCCTGGTCGCGATCGCTTCTAAGACCTTCACCACCACCGAAACGCTGATGAACGCCACCAGCGCGATAGAATGGCTGCGCGAGGGCGGGGTGGAAGACCCTTATGGCCAACTGGTCGCGCTCACCGCAGCCCCCGACAAGGCGGCCGAATGGGGCATCGACGAGACGCGCATCCTGCCGTTTTCGGAGACTGTCGGCGGACGCTATTCGGTTTGGTCGAGCATCGGCTTTCCTGTGGCGCTCGCGCTCGGCAACGAAGGCTTTGCCGCCTTCCGGGAGGGCGCGCTGGCGATGGACCAGCATTTCGCGACCGCGCCGTGGGAGCGCAACATGCCGGTGCTCGCGGCGTTTGCCGATCTCTATTACACCCAGACCCGAGGCTGCCAGACGCGCGCGGCGTTCGCTTATGACGAGCGGCTGCGGCTGCTGCCCGATTACCTCCAGCAGCTCGAGATGGAGAGCAACGGCAAGCGCGTGAAGCGCGATGGTTCCGCGCTCACCCGGCCCAGCGCGCCGATCACCTGGGGCGGGGTGGGCACCGATGCCCAACACGCGGTGTTCCAGCTGCTCCACCAGGGCACGCACCTGATCCCGGTCGAGTTCATCGCGGCGCGGCTGTCGGTGCACGAGTTCGACGAGGCCCACCACCGTGCGCTGCTCACCAACTGCTTTGCGCAGGGTGCCGCGCTGATGCAGGGCAAGTCCAGCGACGACCCGCAGCGCAGCTATCCGGGCAACCGGCCATCGGCGACGATCCTGCTCGACAGCGTCGATCCTGCCAGCCTGGGCGCGCTGCTGGCGTTCTACGAGCACCGCACCTTTGCCAATGCGATGCTGCTGGGGATCAATCCTTTTGACCAGTTCGGTGTTGAATTGGGCAAGGAAATCGCCAAATCCATGGGCAACCGCCAGTCCGGCGATTTCGACCCTTCCACCGCCGCGCTGATCGAGGCTGCGGGTCTGTAAGGGCCGTCCAAGCGTTTCCCGGGAGTTTCAGTGCATGAGTGAGTATGATTTCGACCTGTTCGTCATCGGAGCAGGATCGGGCGGGGTGCGCGCGTCGCGCATCGCCTCGTCTTATGGCGCCAAGGTCGCGGTGGCAGAGGAATACCGCGTCGGCGGCACCTGCGTCATCCGCGGCTGCGTCCCCAAGAAGCTGCTGGTCTATGGATCGCACTTTGCTGAAGACTTGGAAGATGCGCAGAATTACGGCTGGACCATCGAGGGCGCGAAGTTCGACTGGAGCGTGCTGCGCGACCGCGTGCTGGGCGATGTCGACCGGCTGAACGCGGCGTATACGTCGACGCTCAACAACCACAACGTCACCATCATCGAGGAGCGCGCGACGATCATCGCGCCCCACCGGGTCAAGCTCGCCAGCGGCAAGGAGATCAGCGCCAAGTACATCCTGATCGCGGTCGGCGCACGCCCGTTCGTGCCCGATTTCCCGGGTGCCGAGCACATCCTGACCTCGAACGAGATGTTCCACCTGGCCGAATTGCCCAAACGCGCGGTGATCGCGGGCGGCGGCTATATCGCCAACGAGTTCGCCGGCATCCTCAATGGCCTCGGCACCCGGGTGACCATCGTCAACCGCGGCGACAGCATCCTGCGCGGCTATGATGAATCGCTGCGCGACCGGCTGCTGCAGATCTCGATGACCAAGGGCATCGAGTTCAAGTTCAACGCGCCGTTCGAGAAGATCGAAAAGCGCGAGGACGGAACGCTCGATGTTTATCTCAAGGGCCAGGACCCGATCCACACCGACATCGTGATGTTCGCCACCGGCCGCGTGCCCAATGTCGAGGGTCTGGGTCTGGAACATGCCGGGATCGAGACCGACGATCTGGGCGCGATCCCGGTCGATGAGTACAGCAAGACCAGCTGCGACAGCATCTATGCGGTGGGCGATGTCACCAATCGGGTGCAGCTGACCCCGGTGGCGATCCGCGAGGGGCAGGCATTTGCCGATACCGTTTTCGGTGGCAAGCCCAGCACGGTCGACTACAATTGTATCCCCACGGCTGTGTTCTCGCAGCCGCCGATCGCCTCGGTGGGTCTCACCGAAGGCGAGGCGCGCAACCGGTATGGCAACATCCGGGTGTATTCGTCCGATTTCCGCCCGATGCGCAATGTGTTCGCGCATCGCGCCGAGCGCGGGCTGTACAAGATGATCACCGAAGAGCCTTCGGGCAAGATCCTGGGGTTGCACATGATCGGCCCGGATTCGCCCGAAATCCTGCAGGCCGCAGCGATTGCGGTGAAGGCGGGGCTGACCAAGCAGGCGTTCGACGACACAATCGCGCTGCACCCGAGCATGGCCGAAGAGCTGGTGCTGATGAAGTAAGGATCACCCGATCCGGTACGGCACCATGCCGCGCCGATCGGGGTCGATCAGCAACGGGCGATCGGTGGGCGGGAACGCGCGCTGGTCGCAATTGTCCCGCGGGCAGGTGCGGCAGCCGATCCCGATCGCGGTGACCGCACCGACCGCGGTGGTATCGAGCCCGTCGGCATAGATGAAATGCCGCGCGTGCTCGACCTCGCAGCCCAGGGCCACCGCATAGCGGCGGGGCTTGCGACCATAGCTGCCCGAGGGTTTGACCAGCCCTTTGGCCATCGAGACATAGCGCACCCCGTCGGGGGTCTCGGCGAGCTGGACCAGAATACGGTCGGGGATCGCTGCGGCCTCGTGCACCACCCACAAGGGACACGCCCCGCCAAAGCGCGCGAACTGCAGCCGGGTGGCGCTGTGCCGCTTGGTGATGTTGCCCGCCATATCGACCCGGCAGAAGAACACCGGCAGCCCGCGCGCGCCGGGGCGCTGCAGCGTCGACAGGCGGTGGCAGGCCTGCTCGAAGCTCACGGCGAAGCGCTGGCTCAATTGCTCGATATCATGACGGCACGCCATGGCGGCGTTGCGGAACGCGGCGTAGGGCATGACCAGCGCGCCGGCGGCATAGTTCGCGAGCCCCACCGCGACCAGCCTGCGCGCCTGCTCGCTGCGAAGGTCCGCGCTGGCGGCGAGCGCGGCGATGGCATCGCGCATTTCCTCCGCCACCAGCCGGTGCGCGAGCTGGAAATAGCGTGATTCCGGCGCCATGCTGCGGTCGAGCGACAATGTCCTCGTCGCCCGGTCGAACCGGCTGAGCGCACTATCGGCAGCATTGCCCTGCCAGCCGACGACCGCGATGCCATGGCGCGCCTGAAGCCGCGCCACCAGGCCATCCATGGTCAGCGCATCGGCCAATTCGCCCGCGATCCGCTCGGCCTCGCGGTCGAGCAGGTCGATATAGTTGCCCGCTTCGTGAAACCAGTCGCGCACCTCCTCCCAGGGCAGCCGCGCGGTATGCTGGCCGGTGCCCGCAAAACTGTCGTCGAGCATCGCTGCGCGCTCCTGCGCCTGGCGGTATCCCTGATACAGCGTGCTGAGCATCGCAGCGAAATCGGGCTGCACCTCCTGCCAGCGCGCGAGCCGGGCCGGATCGATGTCCGCGCCTGCAAACAGCGGATCGTCAAGCACCGCCTGCAATTGCACCGCGGGGGCAGCGTCGGCGCCATCGTCGCCCTCGGTCTCGAACGCGAAGCGGCGCGACAGCGCAGTCAGCACCGCTGTCGTCACCGGGCGCTCGTCATTCTCGATCTGGCTGAGATAACTCGCCGAAATCCCCAGCGCCTCGGCCATCGCCGCCTGGTTCAATCCGCTGCGGCGGCGCGCAGCGCGGACGCGTGATCCGGCATAGAGGCGCTTGCGGGTGGACATGCCCGAACGCTAGTTTGCAAACATGCGCTTTGCAAGTTTGCAATTTAACATTTGCGCCCATGCCCAAAGGCTGGAAAGGAAGCGTACCAATTTTCAGACAAGAGGGATGCGATGCAGGCCATATTGGAAGAGCTCGCCGAGCGGCGCGAGAAAGCGCATCTGGGCGGCGGCGAAAAGCGGATTGCCGCGCAGCACAGCAAGGGCAAGCTGACCGCGCGCGAACGCATCGACGTGCTGCTCGATCCGGGCAGCTTCGAGGAACTCGACATGTATGTCGAGCACAACTGTGTCGACTTCGGCATGCAGGACCAGATCATCCCCGGCGATGGCGTTGTCACCGGATCGGGCACCGTCAATGGCCGCCTCGTCTTTGTGTTCAGCCAGGATTTCACCGTGTTCGGCGGTTCGCTGTCCGAGCGGCACGCGCAGAAGATCTGCAAGATCATGGATATGGCGCTCAAGGTCGGCGCACCGGTGATCGGCCTCAACGATTCCGGCGGCGCGCGCATCCAGGAAGGCGTGGCGTCACTCGGCGGGTATGCCGAGGTGTTCCAGCGCAACGTGCTGGCCTCGGGCGTCGTGCCGCAGCTGTCACTCATCATGGGGCCATGCGCGGGCGGCGCGGTGTATTCGCCCGCGATGACCGACTTCATCTTCATGGTGAAGGATTCAAGCTACATGTTCGTCACCGGCCCCGACGTGGTCAAGACCGTGACCAACGAGGTGGTAACGCAGGAGGAACTGGGCGGCGCGGTAACGCACACTGCCAAGTCGGGCGTTGCCGATGTGGCGTTCGACAACGACATCGAAGCCTTGCTCGCTGCGCGCGACCTGATCGATTACCTGCCGCTGTCGAACCGCGAGGACTTGCCCGAACGGCCGACCGCTGACCCGTTCGACCGGATCGAGAACAGCCTCGACACGCTGATCCCAGCCAATCCGAACATGCCCTATGACATGCACGAGCTGATCAAAAAGACGCTCGACGAGGGCGAGTTCTTCGAGATCCAGCCAGCGCATGCGGGCAACATCATCACCGGCTTTGGCCGCATCGAAGGCCGCACTGTGGGTGTCGTCGCCAACCAGCCGATGGTGCTGGCAGGCTGCCTCGACATCAACTCGTCGAAGAAAGCCGCGCGCTTCGTGCGCTTCTGCGATTGTTTCGAGATCCCGATCATCACCTTCGTCGATGTCCCCGGTTTCCTACCCGGCGTGGCGCAGGAACACAGCGGCATCATCAAGCACGGCGCGAAACTGCTGTTCGCTTATGCCGAGGCGACCGTCCCTAAGATCACCGTCATCACCCGCAAGGCCTATGGCGGCGCGTATGACGTGATGGCCTCAAAGCACCTGCGCGGCGACCTCAACTACGCCTGGCCCACCGCCGAAATCGCTGTGATGGGGGCTAAGGGCGCGGTCGAGATCATCTTCCGGGGCAAGACGCCCGAGGAAATTGCCGAGCGCACCAAGGAATATGAAGCACGTTTCGCCAACCCGTTCGTGGCCGCATCCAAGGGCTTCATCGACGAGGTGATCATGCCGCATTCGACCCGGCGGAGGATCGCGCTCGGCTTGCGGAAGCTGCGGAACAAGCAGCTGGAGAACCCGTGGAAGAAGCATGACAACATTCCGCTGTGATCGGTGAATTTCTTGAGTCTGCCGTTGGGCAATTGTTATCTGCCGCCGTTTGGACGGCTATCGCCGCATCGTTCGCGTTCTGGGGAGTAAGGCGTCTTCAGCGAGGTTTTCGAACTCGGGAGTTTGAGAAGTTTTTCGGGATGTACATTGTACGAGAAGCTGAGCGTCCGATAGCATTTAAGGTTGAGCAGATCGCCATTGGAATTTGGACGGGGCTAGCCTGCATATTGGTGGTTTTCGGGCTTATCGTTTTGGGCCAGATATTCGTGAGGATCATTGCATGAAACTAGGCCGTCTCAACCATATCGGCGTCGCTACGCCCTCGATCGCGGACAGCATCGTGTTCTACCGCGATGTCATGGGCGCGACCAAGATTCACGAGCCGTTCGACCTGCCCGAACAGGGGGTGAAGGTGTGCTTTGTCGATACGCCGGGCGCGGATGGCGCGATGAACGGCACGCAGATCGAGCTGATCGAGCCGCTGCCGGGCAATGCTTCGATCGCGGCGTTTCTGGAGAAGAACCCGAACGGCGGGCAGCATCATGTCTGCTATGAGGTGCCCGATATCCACGCGGCGAAAGTGGAGTTTGAGGCGCTGGGCAAGCGCGTGCTGGGCGAGCCACGGATCGGCGCGCATGGCACTTTGATCTTCTTCGTGCACCCCAAGGATATGGGCGGGGTGCTGACCGAGATTATGGAGACGCCGAAGCCGGGCGAGGGGCATTAATACTTGCTCCTCCTCCCTTGAGGGGGAGGATAGGGAAGGTTGCCGATGTGTCGGCGAACCGACCTTGGAGAGAGGGGCGGTGAGCGCCTTGCGGTTGCTACACCCTCTCCCAGCTTCGACTAGGCGCTTTCAGCGCCAAGTCTGCGCAACCCTCTCCCGTCAAGGGAGAGGGGGGAATTACAGGAGAGAGTTGCGACCATGACCTACGAAACCATAAAGCTCGATATCGCCGACCAGATCGCCACAATCACGCTGAACGTGCCCGAGCGCCTCAATGCCTGTTCGCTGCCGATGGCGGGCGAGATCAACGATGCGCTCGATCACCTCGGCGATGCGCGCGCCTTGGTGATCACCGGAGCAGGCAAGGGTTTCTGCTCGGGCGCTGATTTGTCGGGCGGGCGCGACAGCTCGATCTCGGGCGGGCAGGGCAGCTACAAGGCGCTGACCCAGCATTACAACCCGATGCTGCTCAAGCTGCACCGGCTGCACATCCCGACGATCAGCGCGGTCAACGGACCGGCCGCAGGCGTCGGCTGCTCGATCGGCCTCGCGCCCGATTTTGTCGTGGCGAGCGAAAAGGCGTATTTCCTGCAGGCGTTCGTCAACATTGGCCTGGTGCCCGATGGCGGCGCGAGCTGGATGCTCACCCGGCTGATCGGCAAGGCGCGCGCCACCGAGATGATGATGCTGGGCGAGAAGATCCCCGCCGCCAAGGCGCATGACTGGGGGATGGTCTACAAGGTGGTCGAGCATGACAGCCTGATGGACGAGGCGATGGCGCTGGCCAAACGTCTGGCGTCGCTGCCTACCGTCGCGCTCGGCATCATGCGCAAGAACCTTGTCGAGGCGCTCGAATGCGACTTTGCCACCGCGCTGACCCGCGAGGCCGAAGGACAGAAGATTGCAGGCGACACCAACGATGCACGCGAAGGCGCGATATCCTTCCTGCAGAAGCGCAAGCCCAATTTCACCGGCAGCTGATCAGACACACGGGACCGATAGAATGACCGACACACCCAACATCGCCGACTGGCAGGCTCTGGCCGAAAAGGAGGTCAAGGGACGCGATCTCACCTGGCACACGCCCGAGGGGATCGCGGTCAAGCCGCTCTACACGGCGGACGATGTATCGGTCGATCCCGGCCTGCCTGGCTTTGCCCCCTTCACCCGGGGGGTGCGCGCAAGCATGTATGCCGGCCGCCCCTGGACGATCCGGCAGTACGCCGGGTTCTCCACCGCCGAGGAATCGAACGCCTTCTATCGCCGCAACCTCGCCGCCGGACAGAAGGGGCTTTCGGTCGCGTTCGATCTGGCGACGCACCGCGGCTATGACAGCGATCATCCGCGCGTCACCGGCGATGTCGGCAAGGCGGGCGTTGCGATCGACAGCGTCGAGGACATGAAGATCCTGTTCGACGGCATCCCGCTCGACAAGATGTCTGTCTCGATGACGATGAACGGCGCGGTGATCCCGATCCTCGCGTTCTTCATCGTTGCGGGCGAAGAGCAGGGCGTGGACCGCAAATTGCTCGACGGCACCATCCAGAACGACATCCTCAAGGAGTTCATGGTCCGCAACACGTATATCTACCCGCCCGAGCCTTCGATGCGGATCATCTCTGACATTTTCGGCTATACCAGCCGCGAGATGCCCAAGTTCAATAGCATCTCGATCTCGGGCTATCACATGCAGGAAGCCGGCGCGACGCAGGTGCAGGAGCTCGCTTTCACCATCGCCGATGGCATGGAATATGTGAAATACGGCGTTGCCTCTGGCCTCGACATAGACAAGTTCGCCGGACGGCTGAGCTTCTTCTTCGCCATCGGCATGAACTTCTTCATGGAGATAGCCAAGCTGCGTGCCGCGCGTGTACTGTGGCACCGGGTGATGACCAGGCTGGGCGCGCAGGACGAGCGTTCCAAGATGCTGCGCACCCATTGCCAGACATCGGGCGTGTCGCTGACCGAGCAGGACCCTTACAACAACGTCATCCGCACCACGATCGAGGCGATGGCCGCGATGCTGGGCGGCACGCAGTCGCTGCACACCAATGCGCTCGATGAAGCCATCGCGCTGCCCACCGATTTCTCCGCGCGCATCGCCCGCAACACGCAGATCGTCATCCAGGAAGAAACCGGGATGACCAACGTGGTCGATCCGCTGGGCGGCAGTTACTATATCGAAAGCCTCACGCAGGAACTGGTCGACAAGGCGTGGGAGATCATCGAACGCGTCGAGAGCGAAGGCGGCATGGCCAAGGCCGTGGCGGCGGGCTGGCCCAAGGCGATGATCGAGGAAGCCGCCGCCGGACGCCAGGCGCGGGTCGATCGCGCCGAGGATGTTGTGGTCGGCGTGAACAAGTACCGGCTGCCGAGCGAGGACCAGTTGGATACGCTGGACGTTGATAACGCCAAGGTCCGCGAAGGCCAGGTCGCACGGATTGTGTCGGTCAAGGCATCGCGTGATGCGGCGGCGTGCCAGGCGGCGCTCGATGCCCTGCGCGAAGGCGCCAAGGGCGATGGCAACCTGCTGGCGCTTGCGGTGGATGCGGCGCGTGCGCGCGCGACTTTGGGCGAGATCAGCCAGGCGATGGAGGACGTGTTCGGCCGCTATGCCACCGTGCCGACCCCGGTAAAGGGCGTCTACAGCGCGCCCTATGTCGATGACGGCCGCTGGGCGCAGGTGGTCGAGGGCGTGAAAGCGGTCGAACGCCGACTGGGCCGCAAGCCCAAGCTGCTCGTCGCCAAAATGGGGCAGGATGGGCACGATCGCGGTGCGAACGTGATCGCCTCAGCGTTCGGCGACCTCGGCTTCGAGATTGTCTCGGGGCCACTGTTCCAGACCCCCGAAGAGACCGTCGTGCTGGCGCTCGAAAGCAATGTCGATGTCGTCGGAGCCTCCTCGCTTGCTGCCGGGCACAAGACCCTGATCCCGTCACTGATCGCTGGCCTCAAAGAGGCCGGGCGCAACGACATCAAGGTGATCGTTGGCGGCGTGATCCCGCCGCAGGACTACGATTTCCTGCGCGATGCGGGCGTGCAGGGCATCTACGGTCCCGGATCGAACGTCGTCGAATGCGCAGCGGACGTGCTGCGTCTGCTGGGGCACAACATGCCACCCCTTCAGGAAGCTGCAGAATGAATGATCTTACAACCCGGTCCCCTGCGAAGGCAGGGGCCCATCACCTGAACTCACCCCTTAGTGCAGCACCTGTCGGACGCTCTGGAGATGGGCCCCTGCCTGCGCAGGGGTACACCGGCCAGAGCCGGTGTAACTGGACCCGCGAAGAGATCACCGCGCTGTTCGACCTGCCGTTCAACGACCTGATGTTCGAGGCGCAGACCGTTCACCGTGCGGGCTTCCCGCGTAACGAGGTGCAGCTCTCGACCCTGTTGTCGATCAAGACCGGCGGCTGCCCGGAGGATTGCGGCTATTGCAGCCAGTCCAAGGATGCCGACAGCGGCGTCAAGGCGACCAAGTTGATGGACGTGCAGGCGGTGCTGCAGGCTGCGGCGCAGGCCAAGGATCACGGCTCGGGCCGGTTCTGCATGGGCGCTGCGTGGCGCAACCCCAAGGACAAGGACATCCCCAAGCTCGCCGCGATGGTCAAGGGAGTGCGCGAAATGGGCATGGAAACCTGCATGACCCTGGGCATGCTCACCGCGAGCCAGGCCAAGCAGCTCGCCGATGCGGGTCTCGACTACTACAACCACAACATCGACACCGCGCCGGAAAACTACGCCAACGTCATCACCACCCGCACCTTCGAGGACCGGATGGAAACGCTGGACAACGTCCGCTCGGCGGGCATCAACGTGTGCTGCGGCGGCATCGTCGGGATGGGCGAGACACGGTCGGACCGCATCGGCTTCATCCACGCGCTCGCCACCATGCCGCACCCCGAAAGCGTGCCGATCAACGCGCTGGTGCCGGTCAAGGGGACGGTGCTGGGCGACATGCTCGCCGATACGCCGCTCGCGAAGATCGACGAGATCGAGTTCGTACGCACGGTCGCCGTCGCGCGCATCACCATGCCGCAATCGATGGTGCGGCTGAGCGCAGGGCGCGAGAGCATGTCCGAAAGCTGCCAGGCCCTGTGCTTCATGGCAGGCGCAAACAGCATCTTCACCGGCGACAAATTGCTCACCGCGCCCAATGCCGGCGACGACAAGGACGGCGCGCTGCTCTCCAAGCTGGGCATGAAGGCGATGGCCGCGCAGCCGCTTGGGGCTCTGGAGGCGGCGGAGTGATTTCTCGCCTGCTATGCCTGCTTCTGATGGCACTCACCTGCGCTGCATCCGCCGCCGCGCAGCCGGTGCCGATCACCGTTGGCGAGACGCACACGCTCGCGTCGAAGCCGCTGGCGCAGGAGCGGGTGGTCAACGTCTATCTGCCCGCCGATTACGCAACATCGGCCAAGACCTACCCGGTGCTGTATCTGATCGACGGCGGGCTGGATCAGGACTTCCTGCATATCGCCGGAACCAGCGCGCTGGGTGCACTCTGGGCACGGTCGCAGGATGTGATCGTGGTCGGCATCGCCACCAAGGACCGCAGGCGCGAGCTGACCGGGCCGACGCAGGATGCTGCGCTGATCAAGGAATTTCCGACCGCTGGCGGCTCGGCAGCCTTCCGCGCGTTCATCCGCGACGAGGTCATGCCGATGGTGGCCAAAAGCTATCGCACATCGGGCGAAACCGGCGTCATCGGGGAATCGCTCGCCGGGCTGTTCATCGTCGAAACCTATCTCAACGAACCCGACTTGTTCGATCATTACGCCGCGATCAGCCCCAGCCTGTGGTGGGATGACGAGCGGCTCGCCAAGGCTTCTGCCGCGCTGTTGGTCAAACCCTCGGCCAAGCCGCACCGGCTGTATCTGACAATCGCCAACGAAGGCCGCGAGATGCAGACGGGTCTCGACCGGCTCACCGCGGCGCTGGGTGCCAGCAGCCGCAGCGGCCAGAGCTGGTGCTATGCGCCGCGTCCCGATCTGACCCACGCCACCATTTACCACACCGTCTCGCCTGAGGCGCTTCAATACCTCTTCCCAACCGCGGTCGAGCAAGACCCAAAAAGTGGATTCGATCTATCATGCCAATCACCAAAATCCTGATTGCCAACCGCGGCGAGATCGCCTGCCGGGTTATCCGCACCGCCAAGAAGATGGGCATCAAGACCGTGGCCGTCTATTCGGATGCCGATGCGCGCTCGCCGCATGTCGAGATGGCGGATGAAGCCGTGCACATCGGCCCTTCGCCTGCCGCGCAGTCTTACCTGCTCGCGGACAAGATCATCGAGGTGTGCAAGCAGACCGGCGCCGATGCGGTGCATCCGGGCTACGGATTCTTGTCCGAACGCACCAGCTTTGCCGAGGCGCTGAAGGCCGCGGGCATCACCTTCATCGGCCCCCCTCCCGGCGCGATTGCCGCAATGGGTGACAAAATCGAATCGAAGAAGCTGGCATTGCAGGCTGGCGTGAACGTCGTCCCCGGCTTTGTCGGCGAGATCGACGATACCGAGCATGCTGTGCGGATCGCAGGCGAGATCGGCTATCCGGTGATGATGAAGGCTTCGGCGGGTGGTGGCGGCAAGGGCATGCGGCTCGCCTATAACGAGCAGGACGTGCGCGAGGGCTTCGAGGCGACGAAGCGCGAGGGCCTTGCCAGCTTCGGCGACGACCGAGTGTTCATCGAGAAGTTCATCCTCCAGCCGCGGCATATCGAGATTCAGGTGCTGGGCGACCAGCACGGCAACATCGTCTATCTGGGCGAACGCGAATGCTCGATCCAGCGCCGCCACCAGAAGGTGGTCGAAGAAGCACCATCGCCCTTCGTCACGCCGGAAATGCGCAAGAAGATGGGCGAGCAGGCGGTCGCGCTGGCACGCGCGGTGGGGTATTACAGCGCAGGCACGGTCGAGCTGATCGTATCGGGCGCGGACACCACCGGCGACGGCTTCTACTTCCTCGAAATGAACACCCGGCTTCAGGTCGAGCACCCCGTGACCGAGCTGGTCACCGGGCTCGATCTGGTCGAGCAGATGATCCGCGTCGCCAATGGCGAGCCGCTGGCTTTCACGCAGGAAGAGGTGACGCTGACCGGCTGGGCGGTCGAAAACCGGGTGTATGCCGAGGACCCCTATCGCGGCTTCCTGCCTTCGATCGGGCGTCTGGTGCGCTACAATCCGCCCAAGCAGAAGAAGGGCGTGCGCGTCGATGACGGCGTGGAGGAGGGCGGGGAGGTCTCGATCCACTACGATCCGATGATCGCCAAGCTGATCACTTATGGCGATACGCGCATCGAGGCGATCGACCGTCAGATCAAGGCGATCGACCGGTTCGAGCTCGAAGGCCCCGGGCACAATCTCGATTTCGTCTCGGCGCTGATGCAGCATCCGCGCTTCCGCTCGGGCAACATCACCACCGGCTTCATCGCCGAGGAATATCCTGACGGCTTTATGGGTGCCCCTGCGTCGCCCGAGCTGCTGCAGCGGCTCGCCGCGATCGCCGCATTCATCGCCACCGCCGAAGCCGATCGCGCGCTGCGGGTCAGCGGCCAGCTGGGCAACCGGCTGACCCCGCCGTCCGAATGGCGCGTGCGCCAGGGCGATGTCGCGATGGAGGTTTCGGTCAGCGAGGATGCGATCGTGGTCGATGGCGAGGTCGTCGACATGGCGATGGGCTATACCCCCGGTGACCGGATGGCGATTGCCGATTTCGGTGACGAGGATGTGTCTGACGAGCTCGCGGTCAAGGTGCAGCGCACCCGCACCGGTTTGGCGCTGACCGCGCGCGGCGCGACGCACCGCTTCGAGGTGCTGCCCGCGCATGTTGCGCAGCATGCCCGCCACATGATCGAGAAGGTCCCGCCCGATCTGTCGCGCTTCCTGCTGTGCCCGATGCCCGGCCTGCTGGTGAAGCTGCACGTTGCCGAGGGCGACAAGGTGCAGCCGGGCCAGCCGCTGGCGATTGTCGAGGCGATGAAGATGGAGAACATCCTGCGCGCCGAAAAGGCGGCCACGGTCAAGACGATCAGCGCTGCCGAAGGGGATAGCCTTGCCGTCGATGCGGTGATACTCGAACTCGAATAAGGGACGCATTTGGGGAGATGCTGGATGACCGCAACGGTCGCAGCGGACGGGGACATCATGACGCCGAGCAAGTCGGAAATCCGGCTGGTGATCGGCGCATCATCGCTTGGCACCATTTTCGAATGGTATGACTTTTTCATCTACGGCACGCTGGCCGCGATCATCGGGCGCACGTTCTTCCCCAGCGGAAACGTGACACTCGAGACGCTGCTGGTCTGGGCGGGCTTTGCGGTGGGCTTCGGATTCCGTCCACTGGGCGCGATCCTGTTCGGCTTCCTGGGCGACCGGCTGGGGCGCAAATACACCTTTCTGGTGACGGTGACGCTGATGGGGATCGCCACCGCAGGCGTCGGCCTGATCCCGTCGGCCGACACCATCGGCATTGCCGCGCCGATCATCATCATCCTGCTGCGCATTTTGCAGGGGCTGGCGCTGGGCGGCGAATATGGTGGCGCGGCTATCTATGTCTCCGAACATGCCCCACCTGAAAAGCGCGGGTTCTACACGAGCTTCATCCAGGCGAGCGTTGTCGGCGGCTTCGTGCTGAGCCTCATCGTGGTGCTGGGCTGCAAGGCGATCATGAGCGAGGAACTGTGGAACGACTGGGGCTGGCGCGTGCCGTTCCTGCTGTCCCTGTTGCTGCTCGCGGTATCGCTCTGGATGCGGCTCAAGCTGTCGGAAAGCCCGGTATTCAAGGCGATGAAGGCGGGTGGCGAGCTTGCCGGCAATCCGTTCGTCGAAAGCTTTACCTATCCCGGCAACAAGAAGCGGCTGTTCGTCGCGCTGTTCGGCATCGCCGCGGGCCTCACCGTGATCTGGTATACCGCGATGTTCTCCGCTTTGTCGTTCCTCAAGGGTCCGATGCGGGTCGATGATACCGCGGCCGAGATCATCGTCGGCGGCGCGGCCTGCATCTCGATGCTGTTCTACATCTATTTCGGGTCGCTCTCGGACAAGCTCGGGCGCAAGAAGCCGATCGTCTGGGGCTATGCGCTGACTCTGGTGCTGGTCTTTCCGCTGTTCTGGCTGATCGGCAGCGTCGCCAACCCTGCGCTCAACGCCGCGATGGAACGCGCGCCGGTGGTGATCTCGGGCCCCGAATGCAGCTATTCGCCGTTCGCCAAGGAGCAGGAGACCGATTGCGGCAAGCTGCTCGCGCAGTTCACCGCCAAGGGTGTCGGCTATACGCTGACGCAGGGCCCGCGCGTCGCGGTCAAGATCGGCGATACGGTGGTGAGCGATACCAGCAGCGCGGGCGTCGATGCCGCGCTGGCAGCGGCGGGCTATGACTTCACCCCGCGGGTGCCGCCTGCGCTCAGCATTCTCGTGATCGTGATGGCGCTGGCGGGGCTGGGCGCGCTGTCGGCTGCGACTTATGGTCCGGTGGCAGCGTTGCTGTCCGAAATGTTTCCGCCGCGCATCCGCTACAGTTCGATGTCGATCCCCTATCATTTCGGTACCGGCTATTTCGGCGGCTTCCTGCCGTTCATCGCCAGTTTCATCATCGCCAAGACGGGCAATCCCTATTCGGGGCTGTGGTACACCTGGGGCGTGGTGCTGATGGCGTTCGTGGTCAGCATGATCTGGCTGCAGGAAACGCACAGGCCGGGAGTGGAGCCGGAACATCTCTGACATCGCAGATATCGGTGCGAACATGCGGCTGGTGCTGGACGGCGGCGCGCTGGCAGCCAACTGGCGCGCGCTCGATGCGCTGAGCGGACGGGCTGCGGCAGGCGCTGCGGTCAAGGCCGACGGCTATGGCCTTGGCGCGCGTGAGGTCGTTGCGCGGCTTGCGTCTGCCGGCTGCCGCGACTTTTTTGTCGCGCACTGGTCCGAGGCACAGGCTCTGACGGGGCTGGTCGACCCGGCGCGCATCGCAGTGCTGCATGGCATCGCGCCGGGGGAAGAGGCGGTTGCGCTGGCAGCCGGCGCGGTCCCGGTGCTCAACAGCGCCCAGCAGATCGCGCGCTGGCGGGCGATGGGCGGCGGCACCTGCCACGTCATGATCGACTCCGGGATGTCGCGGCTGGGGCTCGATTGGCGCGACGATGTCGCAGGGCATTGCGCAGGGCTGGATATCGATCTGTGTCTCAGCCACCTCGCCTCTGCCGATGAGGACAGCGCGCAGAACGGGGCGCAGCGGCTGCGGTTCGATCAGGTGCGCACCGGAGTGACCGCCCGCCGCTACAGCCTTGCGAACAGCGCTGGGATATCTCTGGGCCACGGCTATCACTTCGACTGCACCCGGCCCGGGCTGGCGCTGTATGGCGGAGTGCCGGTTGCGGCGCTTGCCGATGTGATCCAGCCGGTGATGCGGATAGAGACCCGGGTTCTTCAGGTGCGCAAGGTGCAGGCAGGCGACAGCGTTGGCTATGGCGCGACCTTCACCGCGTCGGACGAGATGCGGACTGCCACGCTGTCCCTGGGCTATGCCGACGGCTTCAAGCGCGCGCTGTCGGCGATCGGTAGCTTCATGCATGGTGCCACGAGGTTACCGCTGCTCGGGCGCGTGTCGATGGATCTCACCTGCATCGATATCAGCGCCGCGCCCGATCTGGGCGAAGGCGACTGGATCGCCGCCGATCTGGTGTTGCCTCAGGCCGAAGCCGCGACCGGGATCAGCCAGTATGAATGGCTGACCCAGATCGGACGGCGGTTTGACCGGGTGTGGGTGGACTGAATTCGAACCCAATCCCGACCTTGATCGTCACCCCCGCGAAAGCAGGGGTCCCGCTTCAGTGCTGCGGTCAGCGAAGGCATCGGGATTTCCGCCTTCGCGGGAATGACGAGGACTATCGGGCGAGGTGGTTGTTCAGCGCTCGATGCAGACCGCGATGCCCATGCCGCCGCCGATGCACAAAGTTGCTAGGCCCTTTGTCGCGTCGCGGCGCGCCATTTCGTAGAGCAGGGTGGTGAGCACGCGCGCGCCGCTGGCGCCGATCGGATGGCCGATGGCGATCGCGCCGCCATTGACGTTCACCTTCTCGGGGTCCCAGCCCATTTCCTGCGTCACCGACAGCGCCTGCGCGGCGAAGGCCTCGTTCGATTCGATCAGGTCGAGATCCTCGACGCTCCAGCCCGCTTTGGCGAGTGCGCGCCGGCTGGCCGATACTGGGCCGATCCCCATGATCGAAGGATCGACGCCCATCGAGGCCCAGCTGGCGATGCGGCCCAGTGGGGCAAGTCCGCGCTTGGCGGCGTCTTCCTCGCGCATCAGCACCAGAGCTGCAGCGCCATCGTTGAGGCCGCTGGCATTGGCGGCGGTGACGGTCCCGTCCTTCTTGAACGCGGGCCTGAGGCCTGCGACGCTTTCATAGGTCGCGCCGGCGCGGATATACTCGTCGTCGGTGACCGTGACATCGCCCTTGCGGCCCTTGATCGTGACGGGTGCGATCTCGTCCATGAAGCGGCCATCGGCGCGCGCCTTTTCGGCAAGGTTCTGCGAGCGCACGGCAAATCGATCCTGCGCCTCGCGGGTGATCTGATACTTCTCGGCCAGGTTCTCGGCGGTGATGCCCATGTGATACTGGTTGAACACATCGGTCAGGCCGTCATAAACCATCGTGTCGACGAGCTTCATGTCGCCCATCTTCTGTCCGGCGCGCAGCATCTGGGCGTGCGGCGACATCGACATGTTTTCCTGGCCACCCGCGACGATGATATCGGCATCGCCATTGGCGATCGACTGGAAGCCCAGCGCAACCGCGCGCAGACCCGATCCGCAGACCTGGTTGACGCCATAGGCCGGCACCTCCTTGGGGATGCCAGCGTTGATCGAGGCCTGGCGCGCAGGGTTCTGGCCCTGGCCTGCGGTGAGCACCTGGCCGAGGATCACCTCTGACACGTCCTCGCCGGTGATTCCCGACTGCGCAAGCGCCGCCTCGATCGCGATGCGGCCGAGTTCGTGCGCGGGGGTTGCGGCATAGGCGCCCAGAAAGCTGCCCACGGGGGTCCGCTTGGCGGCGGTGATGACGATGCTGGACATGGTGATGGTCTCCATCTGGCGGGATTGTTTGGGGAGGAAGGCTTTGCCCCCTAGTTAGGCGCTTCGTGTGACAGAATCCAATCTTTCAGCATCGGCCACAGCCTGTGCGGCGCGCTGCTGCCCACCACCATGCCGACATGCCCCGATGCCAGCACCTGCCGCCCGGGCAGATCGGGCGAACAGGCAAGCGGGACGATGGCATCGCTGGCCGAGGCCAGCTCGAGCACCGGACCGCGCACGTTCGTCGCATTGATGGGCACGCCGCTCACCGTCCATGCGCCTTGCCCCGTGATGTCGGCGCCATAAAGCTGCTCGAACAGTTGCTCGCCCAGCGCGAAGGGCAGGGGCTCGCCGCCATTGGCCCAGTCCTCCACCGCCACGAAACGCCGAGCCGGCCCGCTGTCGGGCTCCATCGCGCCGAAGTTCATATATTTCTCGATCAGCTTGTCGGGCGAAAGCGTCCAGAAGCCATGCTGCATCACCTCCATCGGCACCAGGCCCATAGCCTCGCAGGCGGGCCGGTGATGCGCCCACATCCGGCCAAGCTCGGTGCGGCGCTGCGGATCATAGCCGCTGAAGTGCCAGGGCGTGGCGATCAGCGTCAGGCTGCGGACATCGGCATGGCATGCCGACGCCAGCGCGATCAGCCCGCCAAGGCAATAGCCCACAAGATGAACAGGGCCAGGCAGCTGGGACAGCAGCGGCAGCAACCGATCCATGGCTAGGGTATCGAGCGTGTCGCCCCGATCGCATGGCGTGGTCACCCCCCAATCGACCAAAGCTGAGCTCAACCCCTGATCCCCCAGCCAGCCCATCAGCGAACATTCGGCGTCCATGTCGAGCACATGCGGCGCGTTGATCGGCGAAGGGACGAAGATGATTCGCGGATGCTCATTCGAGGCGGACGCGGCCGTTGGAGATCCTGCGGCGCTGCGCAGCATCGTCTTTCCGTGCTGCAGCAAAACCTTCCCGGGTGGTCGCATGAAGCCGCGATCGGCGCGTGCATAACGGTCAAGCGCCTGCAAAAGCTGAAGCAGACGGGCCGGGTTGTCCGCAAGCTGCTGGCGGGCAAGCGCAAGGAAAAGCGGCAAGGGGCGGGGCGCATGTTGCAGTGCACTATGATGCGGTGCTACAGTGTCGCAGCTTTTATCGGGAGATGCGCGCATGGCCAAGACTGGCACCTCGGATTCGGATGATGTCATCATCATCAAAAAATACGCCAACCGCCGTCTGTATAACACCCGGTCGTCGAGCTATATCACGCTCGACTTCTTGGCCAAGCTGACGCGCGAAGGCAAGGATTTCCAGGTTGTCGATGCCAAGACCGGCGATGATATCACCCACAACATCCTGACCCAGATCATCATGGAAGAGGAATCGAGCGGCCAGCAGATGCTGCCCGTCGGTTTCCTGCGCGAGCTGATCTCGATGTACGGCAATTCGATGCAATCGATGATACCGCAATATCTCGAAGCCTCGATGGATGCCTTCCGCAAGAACCAGGAAAAATTCCAGAGCGCGATGGAAGGCAGCATCAAGAACAGCCCGTTTGCGCAGCTGGCACGCCAGAATCTGGCGATGTTCGAAGCGGCATCGAGCGCCTTCAACCCGCGCAAGGACAAGGCCGGCGCTCCCGGCGTGCCGCAAACGGCGCCTGCGCCATCCTCGTCCTCGGACGATGAAATCGCCGCGCTCAAGGCCCAGCTTTCGGCCATGCAGCGCAAGATCGACGATCTGGTCGACAAGAAATAGGCACGACAGCGCCGGTGCCAAACGGGTGATTGCGCGAACGTGCGCGCTCGCCTAGGCACGCGGGCCTTGTTTGAGTGCATCAGGATCGAGCTTACAGTGACCAAGAAGAACGCGCTGCCCGTCACACGGCAGGAAGATTTTGCCGCATGGTACCAGGCGGTCATCCAGGAAGCGGACCTTGCCGAGGAATCGGGCGTGCGCGGCTGCATGATCATGCGCCCCTGGGGCTATGGCATCTGGGAGCGCATCCAGATGCTGCTCGACCGGCAGATCAAGGAAACCGGGCACGAGAACTGCTATTTCCCGCTGTTCATTCCCCTGAGCTATTTCGCGAAGGAAGCCGAGCACGTCGAGGGCTTCGCCAAGGAAATGGCTGTGGTCACGCATCACCGGCTGAAGATGGAGGACGGCCAGTTGGTCGTCGATCCCGAAGCCAAGCTTGAAGAGCCTCTGGTTGTCCGTCCGACATCCGAAACGGTGATCGGCACCGCGTTCTCGCGCTGGCTGCAGAGCTGGCGTGACCTGCCGATCATGGTCAACCAATGGGCCAACGTCGTACGCTGGGAAATGCGCACCCGCATGTTCCTGCGCACATCCGAATTCCTCTGGCAGGAAGGTCATACGGCGCACGAGAACGAAGCCGATGCGATGACGGAGACGCTGACGATCCTGGCGATGTATCGTGACTTCGCGCAGGGCCCGCTCGCCATGCCGGTGATTGCGGGTGAAAAGCCCGAGAACGAGCGCTTCCCGGGGGCGGTCGCGACCTATTCGATCGAGGCGATGATGCAGGACGGCAAGGCGTTGCAGGCCGGGACGTCGCATTATCTGGGGCAGAATTTCGCGCACGCGCAGAACATCCGCTTCCAGGACCGCGAGGGCCAGTTCCAGTTCGCGCACACCACCAGCTGGGGCGTTTCGACGCGTTTGGTCGGCGGCGTCATCATGACCCATGGCGACGATGATGGCCTCAAGGTGCCGCCGCAGATCGCGCCGCACCAGATCGTCATCGTGCCGATGCTGCGCGAAAGCCCAGAGGACGAAGCGCTGCTTGCCTATTGTGCGAAGATCCGCACCGCGTTGATCGATTCCAGCGCGTTCGGCGAACCGCTGCGCGTGCTGATCGACAAGAAGGCGGGCAAGCCCGGTCCCAAGCGCTGGGGCTGGGTCAAGAAGGGTGCGCCGATCATCCTGGAAATCGGCGGGCGCGATGCCGCTGGCGAACAGGTGACGATGCTGCGCCGCGACGCACTCTATTCCGAGGATGGCAAGCTCGACAATCAGGCGATGCACTGGGAGTCGTTCGTCGGCCAGGCGCCTGCGCTGCTCGACCAGATCCAGACGCTGATGTTCTGCTCGGCCAAGGCACGGCTCGATGGACAGGTGCGCACCGATGTCACCGACATGGCTGGCCTCAAGGCGCATTTCGATGGCAGCAAATATCCAGGCTGGGTCGCGGTGGATTGGTGCCGCCCGAGCGGCGAGGCGCTGGACAAGGTCGTCGAGCAACTGAAGGCGCTCAAGCTCACCATCCGCAACACGCCGGAAAATTCGGCGCCTGCAGGTGCAAGCTGCTTCTTCACCGGCGGGCCCGCGGTCGAGCGCGTGCTGCTCGCCCGGGCTTATTGAACAGAAGGTGGCGCAGGATCGTCCCGGCAAGGCCAAGGCACCTCGCTCATACGATGGCGGGATGCCCAATCGTGCGGCGATCCTGAAGTTCATCACCGAATCCTACGAGCCTGCGGGCAAGCGCGAGATCGCCAAGCACTTCAAGCTGCGCGGCGCAGAGAAGATCGCGCTCAAGGCGCTCCTCAAGGACATGGCCGATGAAGGCCTGATCGACAGTGCCCCGGGCCGCGCGTTCCACAAGATGGGAGGGTTGCCCAAGGTCACCGTACTCAAGATCATCGAGGTCGATGGCCGCGAGCTGATCGGGGTTCCCGACAACTGGCAGGCCGAAGGCGTTCCGGCGCCCAAGGTGCGGATTTCCGAACGCGGTCGCTCGGGCGCGCTGGCGGTGGGCGACCGCGTGCTCGCGCGCACCGAAGAGGCGGGTGGCGGTCATCGCGCGTTCGTGATGAAGAAGCTGCAGCGCGCGGGCGAGCAATTGCTCGGCGTAGTGCAGCGTGACGAAGGCGGCGGCAAACTCTGGCTCAAGCCGGTCGACAAGCGCATCCGGCGTCTGGTCCCGATCTCCGATCCCGGCAAGGCCGAGGTCGGCCAGTTGGTGATGGCCGAACAGAGCGGATTGCGCGACCGCGTGTCTGCCAAGGTCACCGAAGTGCTGGGCGAACCCTTTGCGCCGCGCTCGTTCAGCATGATCGCGATCCACAAATTCGGCATCCCGATGGAATTCGCTGCCGAGGCGATCACCGAAGCTGAGCTCGCATCCAAGCTGCCGCTGACCACCGAGGCACGCGAGGACCTGCGCCACCTGCCGATCGTCGCGATCGATCCAGTCGATGCGCGCGATCATGATGACGCGATCTGGGCGACGCCCGATGACGATCCCGCGAATCCCGGCGGGTTCACGGCGATCGTCGCGATTGCCGATGTTTCCTATTATGTCCGCCCCGGCGGCGCGATCGACCGGTCGGCGCGCAAGCGTGGCAACAGCGTGTATTTCCCCGACCGCGTCGTTCCGATGCTCCCCGAGGTGCTGTCTGCGGACATGTGTTCGCTGAAGGCCGGGCAGGACCGCGCGGCGATGGCGTGCCATCTGGTGATCGATGCGCACGGTAAGCTCAAGGACTGGCGCTTCACCCGCGCGCTGGTGCGGCTGGCGGCGAACATCGCCTATGAGGATGCACAGGCGGCGATCGACGGCACCAAGCCGCACGAGCTGACCGAAACCGCGCTTCGCCCGCTCTGGGCGTGCTGGAAGTTGCTCTACAAGGCGCGCGGTGCCCGTGAGCCGCTCGACCTCGATCTGCTAGAGCGGCGGATCGTTCTCGACGAGGCGGGCCGCATCGTCAGCGTCGCAACCCGCGAGCGGCTCGATGCGCACCGGCTGGTCGAGGATTTCATGATCGCCGCCAATGTCGCTGCCGCCAAGGCGCTCGAGGGCAAGAAGGCGCCCGTGGTCTATCGCGTCCACGAGCCGCCCTCGCGCGAGAAATTGGTCGCGCTCAAGGACTATCTCGAAACCTTCGAGATCTCGTTCGCGCTGGGGCAGGTGGTGCGGCCCAGCACCTTCAATTCCATCCTTGCGCGGGTGACCGACGAGACGGTCAAGCCGATGGTGATGGAGCAGGTGCTGCGCAGCCAGACCCAGGCCTATTATGGCCCGCGCAACATGGGCCATTTCGGGCTTTCGCTTGGATCCTATGGCCATTTCACCAGCCCGATCCGCCGCTATGCCGATCTGCTGCTGCACCGCGCGCTGGTCGATGCCTACAAGCTCGAGCAGCCCGCGCCCAAAAGCGATCTGCCGCCTGCTACCGGGCTCAGCGAGCAGGACGCCGCCTCGCTCGACCGCATCTGCCAGCTGATCAGCAGCTACGAGCGGCGCGCGATGGAGGCCGAGCGCGAGACCGTCGATCGCTATGTCGCAGCCTTCCTCGCCACCCGCATCGGCGAGGTGCACAAGGTGCGGATCACCGGGGTGCAGAATTTCGGCTTTTTCGCGACGATCGAGGAATTCGGCGGCGACGGTCTGGTGCCGGTCTCGACGCTGGGCGCAGAGCGCTTTTGGTACGACGAAAAGGCGCAGACGCTGACCGGCGAGACCACCGGCGAGCAATATGCCGTGGGCCAGCAGCTAGAGCTCAGGCTGGTCGAGGCAGATCCCATCACCGGGGCGATAAAGTTCGAGCTGCCCGAAGGCGGCAACTTCATGCGCGAGCCTTATCGCGGGCGCAACGATGGCAAGACCAAGCGTCCGCCGATCAAGCGCCGCGGTCGCCCCGGCAACATCCGCCACCAGAGCCGCTGACCGCTAGCGGCGGTCACGACATCCGGTCGATGTCGGCATCGGTCAGCCCGCCCGGCACGATGGTGAGCGGGCAGGGCAGCGCGCCTGCATCGGGGCCGGCAAAATGCGTGATCAGCGGCCCGGGCGCTCCGCTTGCCGCCGCGCCCAGCACCAGCATGGCAAGATCGGGACATTCGAGCATGTAGCGGCGGATTTCCTTGGTCGCATCGCCCATCCGCACGGTGATCACCGGACGCTGGCCCATTTCATCGAACAGGGTCCCTGCGGCATTGGCGACCAGCGCCTCGGCCCGGCTCCGCGCCTCGTCCTCGATCGTCGCCTGCACCCCACCCCAGGCAACGAAGTCCTGCTTGGGCACCAGCGCCAGGATATGTACCTGACCACCGGTGTGCTGCGCCCTCCGCGAGGCGAAGCGCAGCGCGGTCAGCGCCTCGCTGGTTTCATCCATGATGACCAGATATACCCGCATAAAATCGCTGCCCCGTTTGCTGGCCTTAAGACTGCGCCAAAATGATAGGTGTGGCAAGGGTATGCCCCCTTGACCCTACGGACCTAAGCGTCGAGAACGGCCCCCGTTATCGAATTGGCGCACCTGAATCGGGGGAAAACACCCAATGCCTATCAATCTGAAAATGCCGGCCCTCTCGCCCACTATGGAGGAGGGCACGCTCGCCAAGTGGCTGGTCAAGGAAGGCGACACCGTCGCCTCCGGGGACCTGCTCGCCGAGATCGAAACCGACAAGGCGACGATGGAATTCGAGGCGGTCGACGAGGGCGTGATCGCAAAGATTGTCATTCCGGCAGGGACCGACAATGTGAAGGTGGGTGAGATCATCGCGATCATCACCGCAGAGGGCGAGGATGCGAGCGACGCGCCCGCCGCTGCAGCGCCCGCACCGGCGCCTGCGCCTGCTCCGAAGGAAGAGGCCAGGGCTGCTCCGGAACCTACGCCTGCATCCGCTCCTGCACCGGCGCCCACAGCCTCGTCCGACGACGACAGGATCAAGGCGAGCCCGCTCGCCAAGCGCATTGCCGCCGCCAAGGGCATCGATCTGGCGATGATCAAGGGTACCGGCCCCGGCGGCCGTATCGTCAAGGCCGATGTCGAGGATGCGCAGCCCGGCGAATCCAAGGCTGCAGCCCCTGCACCTGCGCCCGCAGCCGCGCCGCAAGCAGCCGCTGCACCTGCCGCCGCCGCGCCTGCACCGTTCACCACCGATATCCCGCACGAAGAGGCCAAGCTCTCCAACATGCGCAAGACGATCGCGCGCCGCCTGACCGAGGCCAAGCAGACGATCCCGCACATCTACCTGACCCTCGATATCCAGCTCGACAAACTGCTCAAGCTGCGCGGCGAGCTCAACAAGGCGCTCGAGGCGCAGGGCGTCAAGCTCTCGGTCAACGATCTGCTGATCAAGGCGCTCGCCAAGGCGCTGATCCAGGTGCCCAAGTGCAACGTCAGCTTCGCCGGCAACACGCTGATCAGCTACAGCCGCGCGGATATTTCGGTCGCGGTGAGCACGCCTGCAGGCCTGATCACCCCGATCATCGTCGGTGCCGAAACCAAGGCCGTCGGCGCGATCTCGACCGAGATGAAGGAGCTCGCCGGACGCGCCAAGGAAGGCAAGCTGCAGCCGCACGAATACCAGGGCGGCACCGCGAGCCTTTCGAACATGGGCATGTTTGGCATCAAGCACTTCGAAGCGGTGATCAACCCGCCCCAGGCGATGATCATGGCGATCGGCGCAGGCGAGAAGCGCCCGTACATCGTCGACGACGCGCTCGGCATCGCGACGGTGATGAGCGCCACCGGCAGCTTCGACCACCGCGCCATCGACGGCGCCGATGGCGCGCAGCTGATGCAGGCGTTCAAGGAACTGTGCGAAAACCCGCTGGGGATGCTGGCCTGAGGCGTTCAGGCTGATGTCCCGCGATCTTCAAAGCCCCTCTCCCCTCGCGGGAGAGGGGTTGGGGAGAGGGGGGCGGCGCGACAGCGACGCTTCTGCGCCGACCGCTCCATCACCTGCCACCTTACGGACCCGCGCCAGGGCAATGCGCAGCGAGCCTACCGAAGCCGAACTCAAGCTCTGGCAAATCCTGCGCGGCAAGCGCCTCGAAGGTTTCAAGTTCAAACGGCAGGTGCCGATCGATCGCTACATCGCCGACTTCGTATGTTTCGCGCAGCGGGTGATCGTCGAGGCGGATGGGGCGCAACATGTCGAGAACGCTTATGACGCGGCGCGCGATGCCTATCTGCGCCGAGAGGGTTTCACTGTGCTGCGGTTTTCGAATTACGATATTTTGACGAACGACGAAGGGGTGGGCGAAATGATCCTGAGGGTGTTGCACGGCGATGAACAGGCCATCGAGGCCTGTGCGTCGCGCCCCCTCTCCCCAACCCCTCTCCCGCAAGGGGAGAGGGGCTAAACGCATGACCATCCTCCTCTTCATCCTCCGCCGCCTTTTGCTCCCCACCGCGATCGCGACGCTCGTCGGGCGTTTCGCGTTCAACCTCGCGCAGACCGGGGCGCTCAACATTTCCGAGACGTTCGTCGATACCGCCGACGCGTTCTACACCGTGGTGATGGTGTTCGTGATCCTGCTCGCGACCGCGCTTGTCGCGCTGGGGCTCGCAAGGCTGAACGCGCACCCGCTGATCCGCATCCCCGTCCTGCTCGCCACCGCAGCGGGCAGCGGGTTTGCGCTGGTGCTGTATCTGACCGAAGTTGTCGCTTATGCAGAGCTTGTCTATGCCCCTGCGGTGGCATGCTGCATCGTGTGGATGCTCTGCAATCTTGATCTGATGAAACGCGCTAAGAAGGGCTGAGAACCATGGCTGAAACATTTGACCTGATCGTGCTGGGTTCCGGCCCCGGCGGCTATGTCTCGGCGATCCGGGCCGCGCAGTTGGGCCTCAAGGTCGCGATCGTCGAGCGGGAAAAGCTGGGCGGCATCTGCCTCAACTGGGGCTGCATCCCCACCAAGGCGCTGCTGCGCACCTCGGAAATCTTCCATTACATGACCCATGCGGGCAATTACGGCCTCACCGCCGACAAGGTGGGCTATGAGCTCGACAAGATCGTCGCGCGCAGCCGTCAGGTCTCGGGCCAGCTCAACGCCGGCGTCAAGGGGCTGATGAAGAAGAACAAGGTCGCGGTGGTCGAAGGCACCGGCAAGCTCACCGGCAAGGGCAAGCTTGTCGTCACCCAGGGCGACCAGACCCGCGAGCTCGAGGCGAAGGAGATCATCGTCGCCACCGGCGCGCGCGCGCGCGACCTGCCGTTCGCCAAGGCCGATGGCAAGCACATCTGGACCTATCGCCACGCGATGACCCCCACCGAAATGCCGAGCAAGCTGCTGGTCATCGGATCGGGCGCGATCGGCGTCGAGTTCGCCAGCTTCTACAGCGACATGGGGGCGGACGTGACCATCGTCGAGATGCTCGACCGCGTGCTGCCGGTGGAAGACGCCGATGTCAGCGCGTTCATGGAAAAGGCGCTCAAGAAGCAGAAGATGACGATCCTCACCGGCGCGGGCGTCGAGGCGCTGACCGACACCGGCAAGGGCGTGACCGCCAAGATCAAGACCAGGGACGGCAAGAGCGAGGAGCACCAGTTCAGCCACGCCATCGTCGCGATCGGCATCGTGCCCAATACCGAGGATATCGGGCTCGAGGCGCTGGGCGTGAAGACCGACCGCGGCCATATCGTCGTCGACGGCTTCGGCCAGACCAACGTTCCCGGCATCCGCGCGATCGGCGATGTCACCGGCCCGCCCTGGTTGGCGCACAAGGCGAGCCACGAGGGCATCATCGCGGTCGAACATATCGCAGGCAAGAACCCGCACCCGTTCGAAACCTGGAACATCCCCGGCTGCACCTATTCGCGCCCCCAGGTCGCCAGCGTCGGGCTCACCGAGGCCAAGGCGAAAGAGGCCGGGCACGAGGTCAAGGTCGGCAACTTCCCCTTCATAGGCAACGGCAAGGCGATCGCGCTGGGCGAGGCCGAAGGCTTCATCAAGACCGTGTTCGACGCCAAGACCGGCGAGCTGCTCGGCGCGCACATGATCGGCGCGGAAGTGACCGAACTCATCCAGGGCTATGTCATCGCCCGCCAGCTCGAGACCACCGAGGAGGAGCTGATGCACACGGTTTTCGCACACCCGACGCTGAGCGAGATGATGCACGAGGGTGTGTTGTCAGCGTATGGGCGGGCGGTGCATTTTTGAGATGAAGGTTCTGTAAAGTCGTAAGCGGGAACTCAATCAAGCAGGTCGCCCAAGGCATTTTTGTTATAAGCAAAGTTGCTTTCTGCCGCTTCGTAAAGCGCAGCTATAGAACTGATATCCGGGGAATTGGCGATAGCTTCAAATCCACTAAATAGATTACGTTCGAATATAGCCAGGTTGAACCTGTATACCCAAACAAAATCGTTTTCATCCAAATAGTGTCGCCGTCTTACTTTTGATACCACATACATTTTATCCTTTAGTTTTGCTGAAAATGACCCGTCAATTGCCTCGGAAGCTTCGGGCTCATAATCGTCACTTGATTGCCAAATCAGTTTGTCTTCCGAAGTTAGCTCCAGAAGCTTTGTTATGGCCTTACGCCACTGTTCAATCGAGTAAGCCACTACATGCTCCTCAATTCTTCGATTTGTGTTTTTAATTCATCCGCTAGTTCACTAATTTTTTGATACATTTCCCAATATCCTGGAATCTGCCCTGACGTTGTACAGTTTGGACTAGATTTCGTTATTTGTGATTTGAATTTAAGTAATTCAACCTGAGCTTCTTTCGCTACACGACGAACTTCGATATTTTGAATGCGGCTTGCTGCTCGCAATGCTACAGGTGCTTCATGCATGAAGGTTTGCGCGCTAATTTCATGTGGCGGCTCGTTAGCAAATTTGCTGATGTGCTTTGCGATAGATGTGACAGATCGACTGAGTTCAGGTGAAAGTATTTTAAATATATATTTTCTTGAAATACGCTCCACTTCAAGTGCAGCAAAAAGAGAAAATATCAGCCCATAATAGCTCATGGACAGGCCAATAAAAGACCATATCATAGAGATTGATACTGGCTCACCTCCAGTAAAAATTTCTGGAGCAATAAAATAAATCAGCGGACATAGTACAAGTGGGCTTAAAATAAGTGCCACTAGAATTATTCTAACGACAGTCATGCAGTGACAATTTCGGTTTGCTCCAAGAGGGATTTGGGTGCACGACTTGCAATAAACATTCAATATTACATGCAATTATCACTAGGTTACCTCCAGGTGTAGATGAATTTTCCAGCAATGAAAATATTGCTATCAGGTAATCTGATATTCGATTCAGCAAGTAAATAATTCAAACACCAACGTAATTGCAAAACGTTTCATAGTCTTTGGGATCAATAAAATTCGCTAGTGTCACGATGCTCAGGGCAGCCGCAAGATACATAATTTCGGCCTCTGCTTTGTCTTCAAACTCAGCTGGCATTCCGCATTCCCGACGAGCCTGTCTCATTGCTTCTATTGCATCCTCGAAACTTTCGGGCTCATCCTGAATGGCCCTTACGCCGCCCCAGCGAGTCGAAAATGCTTGTTCCGCAGAACATCCAGCATCCAAAAGCTGCTCTGCGTAACCCAGTTCAATCCGATGAAGATCGATGTTTGGAAGGTGCTTCCGAGTGATTGCAATTTGCAAATAACCCTTTGCTGCAAACTGCAAATCGGGCTGCCGAATCTTCTTTTTAAATAGTCCAAACGTACGTTACTCATCTGGCGTCGCGGAATACATAAATGCCAAACTTTGACTGAATGTTCAATCGCTGTGCTCGCATTCTGATGGTTCACCCCACCGTAACCCCCACCACGACCCACTTGCCATCCTCGCGGTCGAGCGTCACCGTTTCCACCGCTTGCTGCTTGTTCGCATAGACCGTGCGGAACTTGACGACTTCGTAGCCTGCGGGCGGGGCGGGGAGGTTCTGCTGGCTGAGCAGGGTGCGCGAGACGGCGCTGCCGTAGCGGGCGTGGACCTCTTCGGAGACTTGCGCCCAGATCTGCAGCGTGTTGAGCTTGCGGAAGGCGGTGCCGGTGGCGGCGTAGCTGTCTTCCCAGCGTTTCTGTTCGATCAGCGTCAGGAAGGCGCGGGCGGCGGTGACGACTTCGGGGTTCACCGCGTCGGTCGCGTCTCCTTGCATCGCGACCTGCGTCGGGGCAGGGGTGACCGTGGTTGGGGCCGTATTGGTGAACGGCAGAGTGGTGAGGGCCAGCAGGCCGAGGGCGAGGGTCATAAGAACTCCTGTCAGGATCAGGGAGCGGTTTCGCTCCGCGCCGGGGGTCGGCGCCCCCACCTGATCGGCGGTTGGCGCGCGCAGATCATCCCCGATTGGGCTGTCCCCGAGAGATTGGGGGGTAACACTTCCGCCTTCCGCCTCGAGCAGCATCCGCGCCGCCTCGCGGCTGCTCGAGACCGCCATCTTGCGCCGCGCATCGCGCAGCCGCTCGTTGATCGTGTGCACCGAAAGGTCGAGCGTGCGCGCGATCGACTTGGCGTCGTGCCCGCACACGATCAGGCGCAGCGTCTGCTTTTCCTTCTCGGTCAGCGACCAGGGGTTGTCGGTGATCTGCGTTGCCATGATGCGCCGATGCTAGGCCGCCCCCGGCGCGGCAGCCACCCCCAATATTTTGTATCTGTGCGCATACGTTCGGGCTGGCTGGCGGTTTTGCTTGCCTGAACCCCAAGTCGCTGTAATCGTTGGGCGACAATCATCCGGGGTAGCCGGTCAGGGGAACATCATGAAAAGTCTTGCACGTTTGATCTCGGCGGCGCTCGCCGCGTCCGCGCTCACGGTAACCGCCTCGGCCCAAGAGACACCTGAGCAGGCACCCAACCGCACGGTGATCACCGCTGCAAGGATGATCGACGTGGCCACCGGCAGGACGACCGAGTTTCCCGCGATCTTCACCGAGAACGGCCGCATCACGTCGATCGCCGATGCGCGCACGGTACGCTGGGGCTCGGACGTCACGCATATCGACCTGTCGGGCAAGACATTGCTCCCCGGGCTGATCGACATGCACGTCCATCTCGATAGTTCACCCACTTATGGCGGGTACAACAGCCTGCAGTTCACCGACCGCTTCTGGAGCTTCGTTGCCGCCTCGAACGCGCGCGCAATGCTCGATGCCGGGTTCACCACGGTGCGCAATGTCGGCTCGGAAGGCTATAACGATGTCGCGCTGAAGCAGGCGATAGCCGAGGGCTGGGCGACAGGTCCGCGCATTGTTCCCGCCGCCTATTCGATTGGCGCGACCGGTGGCCATTGCGACCAGACCTATCTTCCGCCCTCGTTCGCGGCGAAATCGCCTGCGGTCGGCGATGGCCCGGTCGAGCTGCGCCAGAAGGTGCGCGAGCAGCGCAAGTACGGCGCAGAGGTGATCAAGGTCTGCGCCACCGGCGGGGTGTTCTCGCGCAACACCGAGCCGGGCCAGCAGCAGCTCTCCGAAGAGGAACTGCGCGCGATTGCCGATGAGGCGCATCAATGGGGCCTCAAGGTCGCGGCACACGCGCATGGCGGCGCTGGCATCAAGGCCGCGATCCGCGCCGGGATCGACACCATCGAGCATGCCAGCCTGGTCGATGACGAGGGGATCCGCCTCGCGGCCGAGCGCAAGCAGCCGGTGTGGTTCTCGATGGACATCTTCAACACCGATTACACCCAGGCCGAAGGCGCCAAGAACGGCGTGATGGAGGACAATCTGCGCAAGGACCGCGAAGTCGCGCAGATCCAGCGCGACAACTTCCGCAAGGCGCACAAGGCAGGGGTGCGGATGGTGTTCGGCAGCGATGCTGGCGTGATGCCGCATGCCACTGCCGGCGGACAGTTCAAGGTGATGGTCGAATACGGCATGACCCCGATCGAGGCGATCCGCGCGGCGACGATGAACGCCGCCGAGGCGCTGGGCAAGACGCAGGATGTAGGCGCCATCGCGGTGGGACGCTATGCCGACATCATCGCGGTCGACGGCGATCCGCTGGCCGATGTGCGCGAGCTGGAGAGCGTGGATGCGGTGGTGCAGGGGGGCGTGCGAGTCCGCTGAAATGCTGCGCGGTAAACTGCCGCAACATCGGCGGGAATCCGCTTCCCGTGGCGCGGCAGATTGTGCTAATCGGCGCATCCGATCTACTTTGGGGAGAGTAAGATGAGTCTCACTTTGATGGTGGCGCTTGCCATGTCCATGGCGCAGGGCGATCCTGTTGATTCTGCGCGCAAAAGCTTCAACGCCTGCCTGACCACGTTCACCAACGCGGCGCTCGAGGCCAAGAAGACGCCGGCCGATTTCACCAAGGAGGCGAGCAGCGCCTGCGCGGCCGAAAAGACCACGCTGATGGACGCGATGATCAAGTCCGAAATGCAGTATGGCGGGAAGAAGGCGGACGCGGAAAGCTATGCGACCGAGGAAACCCAGATGATCATCGACAGCTATGTCGGCAGCTATGGCGACTATCTGTCGAGCAACATCCGCCACGGAAACTGAGCCGCGGGGCGGGGCTGTGCGCGGGCTGTATCCGCCGATAGAGCCCTACGCCACGGGCACGCTGGATACCGGCGACGGGCATCAGGTCTATTACGAACGCGTGGGGACACCGGGGGCCAAGCCCGCGGTGTTCCTGCACGGCGGTCCCGGTGGCGGCTGCTCGCCCGATCATCGGCGGCTGTTCGATCCTGCGCTGTATGACGTGATGCTGTTCGATCAGCGCGGCTGCGGGCGCTCTGCTCCGCATGCGGCGTTGAACGCCAACACCACCTGGCATCTGGTCGCCGATATCGAGCGGCTGCGGACGATCGTGGGTGTCGATCAATGGCTGGTGTTCGGCGGTTCCTGGGGATCGACGCTGGCGCTGGCCTATGCGCAGACGCACCCTGCGCGTGTCTCCGAGCTGGTGCTGCGCGGCATCTACATGTGCACCAAGCCCGAACTCGACTGGTTCTACCAGTTCGGCGTGTCGCAGATGTTTCCGGACAAATGGGAGCGGTTCGTCGCCATGATCCCCGAGGACGAGCGCGGCGACATGCTGGGCGCTTATCATCGTCGGCTGACCGGGGATGATCCGGAACTGCAGGTTGCCGCGGCTCGTGCCTGGAGCCTGTACGAGGGCGAGACGGTGACGTTGCTGCCCGACCCCAGGCTGACAGAGCAGCACGACGACGGTCATTACGCGCTCGCTTTCGCGCGGATCGAGACGCACTATTTCGTCAACGCCTGCTGGCTGGAGCCCGAGCAATTGCTGCGCAACGCGTCCAGGCTGGCCGCCGTTCCCGGCACCATCGTACATGGCCGGTACGACATGCCGTGCCCCGCGCATTATGCGTGGGCGCTGCACAAAAAGCTGCCGCACATGGACTTCCATCTGGTGGAAGGGGCAGGGCATGCCTATTCGGAGCCCGGCATCCTGAGCCGGCTGGTCGAGGCGACCGATCGTTACGCGGGCAAGGCCTGAGGCCGATCGCGCCGCCGATCAGTTCCCGTGCTTGCGCACCAGTTCGCGCATCGCATCGTCCAGACCCTCGAGCGTCAGCGAATACATCCGATCCTTCATCAAATCCTTGATCATCCGCACCGATTGCGAATAGCCCCACTGGTTCTCGGGCATCGGATTGAGCCAGGCCGCAGCAGGATAGGTGTTGACCACACGGTTCATCCACACCGCGCCCGCCTCGTCGTTGAAGTGCTCGACTGAGCCGCCGGGATGGCTGATCTCGTAAGGGCTCATCGAGGCATCGCCGACGAAGATCACCTTATAGTCGTGCCCAAACTTGTGCAGGATGTCCCAGGTGTTGGTGCGCTCGGTGAAGCGACGGCGGTTGTCCTTCCACACGCCTTCGTACAGGCAGTTGTGGAAATAGAAGAATTCGAGGTTCTTGAATTCGGTCTTGGCCGCCGAGAACAGTTCCTCGCACAGCTTGATGAACGGGTCCATCGATCCGCCGACATCGAGGAACAGCAGCAGCTTGACCGCATTGTGCCGCTCGGGCCGCATGCGGATATCGAGCCAGCCCTGCCGCGCGGTGCCATCGATGGTGCCGTCGATGTCGAGCTCGTCGGCGTTGCCTTCACGCGCGAACCGGCGCAGGCGGCGCAGCGCGACCTTGATGTTGCGCGTGCCCAGCTGCCGGGTGTCGTCGAGATTCTGGAACTCGCGCTTTTCCCACACCTTGATCGCGCGCTTGTGCTTGCTCTCGCCGCCGATGCGCACGCCTTCAGGGTTGAAGCCGGAGTTGCCGAACGGGCTGGTGCCGCCAGTGCCGATCCACTTGTTGCCGCCCTGGTGGCGCTTTTCCTGTTCCTCGAGCCGCTTCTTGAGCGTCTCCATGATCTCTTCCCACGACCCCAGCGCCTTGATCTTCTCCATCTCCTCTTCGGAGAGGAACTTCTCGGCGACCGCCTTCAGCCAGTCTTCGGGAATCTCGGCGGTGTCGTTGCCCTGGAAGGTCATTTCCAGGCCCTTGAACACCTTGGTGAACACCTGATCGAACCGGTCGAGCAGCCCTTCGTCCTTCACCAGCGTGGCGCGCGAGAGGTAATAGAACTCCTCGGGGGTGCGACCGATCACCTCGCTGTGCAGCGCCTCGAGCAGGACCAGATGTTCCTTCAGCGACACCGATATCCCGGCGCTGCGCAATTCATCCATGAACGAGAAGAACATCGATCCTCAACCCTTATCCGGCGCTTTCCGTTTGCGTCACCCTTCACGATGGCGACACCCGCTTAATCTGGCAAGTGGCAACAGGGCAGGGCCGTGCGATTTACCCGGCGTTAACCACGGCCAGCTAGGGTTTGCGGATTGTCGTGACAAAGGGGCAGTCATGCAGGAGCATCGCATCATCGAGCCTGAAAGCGATGCCATTCAGCAGATGGCCGAAAGCTGCGGCGATTCCGTGATCTGCTCGAGCCAGGTCGGCGGAATTGTTGAAACCGTGCGCCAGCGCATGGCGCTGCTGGGCGAGAAGCGGTCGTATCTCGAGCAGATCGCGCGCAACCTTGCGCAGGAGCAGGAGCAGGTTGTGCTCGCCACAGCCAGCGCGCGCCGGACAAGCCAGGCCGCCTACAGCAATCTGGCGGAAAGCTCGCAGACCATGCAGGTCTCTGCGATGGAGTTGCACGATCTGATCGCGCTGATCCAGGGACTGGGCGAGGACGTCAAGCGCTTCGCCAATGCGATGGCGGATGTCGTGACCGCCAGCCAGACCATCGATTCCATTGCCCGGTCCACCAACATGCTCGCGCTCAATGCCGCGATCGAGGCCGAGCGCGCCGGCGCTGCCGGGGCGACCTTTGCGGTAGTGGCTGCCGAGGTGAAGAAGCTGGCACAGGATACGCGCCAGGCCACCGACAAGATTTCCGGCACGATGCATTCCCTGGGCATCGAGGCGGGACATTTCATGGCGCAGGTCGAGCGCGGGGTCGCGCAGAGCCGCAGCGCGCAACGCCATTTCGAAACGATCGATGCCGCCATCCAGCAGGCGGGCGAGATGGTGCGTGATGTCGCGAGCAAGGCCGATGCCATCGCCGAATCGAGCAATGGCGTCCGCTCGGACACCGGCGAGCTTTGCGACAACCTGTTCGTGTTCATGGGCGATGTTGCCGGCTGCGGCGACCAGCTGGAAGACGCGCTGCACCAGACCACCGAGCTCGAGACGATTTCCAACGTCATGTTCAACCAGCTCGTCCACACCGGGCTGTCGCATCGCGACAATCCTTATGTCGAGACCGCAACCGACACCGGAATCGAGATATGCAGCATCATCGAATCCGCGCTTGTGAGCGGAACGTTGACCGAAGCCCAGCTGTTCGACCGGACCTACCGACCACGCGGCGAGCTGGGGCTGGTGCGCTATGACAACGACTTCAACGACTTCGCCGACAGGCACATCCGCCCGATCCTCGATCGCTTCTGGGGCGCGGGCAAGACCACCTTCGGGGCGGTGATGTCGAATGTGGACGGCTATCTGCCGACGCACATTTCTGAGCGCTCGCACGCGCCCACCGGCGACAGGACGCACGATGCCGCGCACTGCCGCAACCGGATGATCGTGCTCGACCGCACCACGAGCGAGGCGATCGAGCACAAGAACGATGCCTATTATGCCGCCGTCTATCGCTTCGAGCCGCATCCGGGCGAGGTCAGGATCCTGCGCAACATCTTCGTGCCGTTGTGGATCCGGGGCCGCTACTGGGGCAATTTCGAGCTCGCCTATATTCGCTGACGTTGCTGGGTAGCTGCCCGGGGGGGCGCAAAAGCGGGAGCTGCAGCAGTGCGCTGCCAGCAGTCAGGGCGACAGCAGCCACACTCGATTCAACTTGCGTGATGCCTGCCTCTTGAGCCACTATACTTCAGCAACACGGCGAAGATGGCGAGAGACAGTCATGCGTGGTCGAACATTCCGGTCTGCTATTGCAGCTTTTAGCCTTTTAAGCTTGCCTGCAGCAGGCGCAGCGCAGCAGACTGGGGAAGAGACGCCCGATCTCTTCCGGGACGGCATCGAGGTGATCGGCCAGCGCGAGGTCGCGAAGAAAGTCCTCAAGGAAAATCTGCGCGAGTTGATAGCGCCCATTCCGATGTTCGATGTGATCCCGCGCTTCTTCGAGCCGCTGTGCGTCAAGGTGGTCGGAATGGCTCCGGATGCCAGCGTGACTATAACGGACCGCATCAATCGAACCGCTCTGGATGTCGGGCTCGACCCGGCCAAGCCGAACTGCAGGGCCAACGCGCTGGTCGTGGTGGTCGACGATCCTCGCGGCCTGTTCGAAAAGATGCTGACGCGCAGGCGCGGTATCGTCGGAATAGCTGAAATGCGCGATGTGCAGACCCGGAACTTGCGCGACGAGTTGCGCGCCCGCAAGCCTGCGGTGGCCTGGAACCTCTCCACCCTGTCCAACAACAATGGCGCCACGCTCGACGGTGAAGGCTATGTGATCGCGACATCGATCAAGGCTAGCCGCATTGATTCAAATTTCTACCGACCCAAATCTTTGTCGATCGTGCTGTATGACTCCACCCAGATCAAGAACGTGACGCTCGGCCAGTTGGCCGATTATGCAGCGGTTCATCTGCTTGGCTCACCCAGGCGGCACATCGACTTCGCCAGCGTCGCAGTTCCATCGGTGCTCAGCCTGTTCACGCAGGGGCCCGAGGCCGCCCCTGCAGAACTCACCCAATTCGACAAGGCGTATCTTAAGGGCATATACACGCTGGAAGCCGGGGCCCTGCGATCGCGGGTACCCGGCGCGGTGCTGGCGGGCTTTGCGCAGCAGTGCGAGGACCAGCAGGACAGCTGCCGCATGCAACTGAAGAAATAGCCTATTGGCGGGCGGGCCCGCCTGCCTCTGATCCTGACGCGTACGTTGCTGGCCAGGCCGGGATCACCCGCCTGGCGCACCCCCTCAGCTGTTGCGGCGCGACATGAAGGCGAGGCGTTCGAACAGCATCACGTCCTGCTCGTTCTTGAGCAGCGCACCGTGCAGCGGCGGGATTGCCTTGCTGGGGTCGCGCGACTGAAGCACTTCGAGCGGCATGTCCTCGTGCAGCAGCAGCTTCAGCCAGTCGAGCAGTTCGCTGGTCGAAGGCTTCTTCTTGAGCCCGGGGACTTCGCGCACGTCGTAGAAGATTTCGAGCGCCTTCTGGACCAGGATCTTCTGGATGCCGGGGAAGTGGACGTCGATGATCGCCTGCATCGTCTCGCGATCGGGGAACTTGATATAGTGGAAGAAGCAGCGGCGCAGGAAAGCGTCGGGCAGTTCCTTCTCGTTGTTCGAGGTGATGACCACGATCGGGCGATCCTTGGCCTTCACCAGCTCCTTGGTTTCGTAGACGTAGAATTCCATGCGATCGAGTTCCTGCAACAGATCGTTGGGGAATTCGATATCGGCCTTGTCGATCTCGTCGATCAGCAGCACGGGCAGTTCGGGTGCGGTGAACGCTTCCCACAACTTGCCCTTCTTGATGTAGTTGCCGATGTCGTGGACGCGCTCGTCGCCGAGTTGGCCGTCGCGCAGACGCGCCACGGCGTCATATTCGTACAGGCCCTGCTGCGCCTTCGTGGTCGACTTGATGTTCCATTCGATCAGCGGCGCCTTGGCGGCCTGCGCGATCTGGTGCGCCAGCACGGTCTTGCCGGTGCCCGGCTCGCCCTTCACCAGCAGGGGCCGACGCAGTGCGACGGCGGCATTGACCGCCACCTTCAAATCGTCGGTTGCAACATATTCGCTGGTGCCTTCAAAGCGCATGGGATGGCCTTCCTGCCGCTGTTAACTGGTTGGTTAAGCGATAGGGGGCTGAAGCCAGCTTGGCAAGCGGTCAGAGCGCTGCTGCTTTACGTTTCCGTAAGGCCATGCGTTTTGGAAGCCTAGATGCCGTCCTGCGCGCGGCGAAGCTCTGCGCGTTCGCCCAGCATATCCCAGAACTGGCGGTGCTGCTGGAGCATCTGCGACGCGCCGAAGCCGATCGCGCGTCCAATCATTCTGTCGGTGCTCAGTTCGGCCGCGAGCTGGCGTGTGTCGGCAGATGAAGGGAGCGAGGAGGGGCGGACATCGAGCCCGGTGCGCGCGCCGATGAGATCGAGCACCTCGCGCACAGTGATCCAGTCCAGCACCAGCGCAAAGGCGGCGCCGATCGCACAGCCCTGGCGGTCGGACTGCGACAGCGCGTTGAGCGCCCCGCGCAGGTTGATGATCGCTGGGGTGCACCGGTCCTGGCCGGGAGTGCTTGTGATCGGCCCTGCGGCAACAGTCAGCCGGGTGAGCAGCGCGCGCTCGCCGACGAATGCCTCGCATGCATGGGCCAGCCATTTGCCGATATGCGGGTCTGCGGTGCGGGTCGCGGCATAGTCGATCAGACCGGGATAGCGGCCATGCAGCAGGCATAGATAATGCGCAGCATCGGCAAGGTCGATTGCGCGCACCGGGCTGGCCTTGTCGAGCAAAACGCCGACAAAGCCGTGCGCAGCGCTGGTGCCCTGCGCCAGCGCCGCATCCAGCGAGCGCGGTGGCGCGGCATCCGGTTGGGCGCGGTCAAAGGCTCCGGGCTGAACAAACGACACGTGGCGGCTTCCCTAAAGTGCTTGGCCCAATCTGCCCCGCCCGAAGGTCCGGCGACACAATTGGTGTGGCAGGCAAGCGGGTCGCACCTGCCTCCACACCGGCACCCTAGCGTATCGTCCTAAAGAGAAAGTTTACGCAGGCGCAGGTTTATCGCGCCTGGCGATGCTGTTCGTCGAGAAACTGCGCGACATCGGCCAGATCGACATCATGGCACACGAACGTCTGCCCGATCCCGCGCGCGAGCAGGAAGGGCAGTGTGCCGCCCGCCATCTTCTTGTCATGCCGCATATGATCGACCAGCGCCGCGCCATCGGCGGTGACGCCGGCATCGTGCAGCGTGACGGGCATCGCGCAGGCGCCGAAATGCGCGGCGACGCGTTCTGCGTCCGCAAGGTCGCACAGCCCGCGCCGTGCCGAATAGCGCAGCGCCAGCACCATTCCGACACCCACCGCCTCGCCGTGCAACAGCCTCTCGCCAAAGCCGGTATCGGCTTCCAGCGCATGGCCGAAGGTGTGCCCGAGATTGAGCAGCGCGCGGCGGTCCTTCGTCTCGCGCTCGTCCTCGCCCACGATCCGCGCCTTGGCGGCGACGCTGGTGACGATGGCGTGATCGAGCGCCTGCGGTTCACCTGCCAGCACATCGGCGCCGTGCGCCTCGCACCAGTCGAAGAAGGGCGCATCGTCGATCAGGCCGTATTTGACTACTTCGGCATAGCCTGCGCGCATTTCGCGCGGGGGCAGCGTGGCGAGCACCTGCGGATCGATCAGCACGAATCGCGGCTGGTGGAACGCGCCGACGAGGTTCTTGCCCGCTGCGGTGTTGATCGCGGTCTTGCCGCCGACCGAGCTGTCGACCTGTGCCAGCAGGGTGGTCGGCACCTGCACGAAGTCGCAGCCGCGCTTGGCGATCGATGCGGCAAAGCCGGTGAGATCGCCGATCATCCCGCCGCCCAGCGCGAAGATGGTATCGCTTCGCTCGATCCCTGCGCCGAGCAGCCAGTCGGTCAGCCGCGCCAGCTCGGCCCAGCTCTTGCTTGCCTCGCCAGCGGGTACGACATGCAGTTCCGCTCCGATGCCTGCGGCCTCGAGCTGCGCGGCGATGCGGGGCCAGTGGTGCCGGGCCACCGTGCTGTCGGTGACCCACAGGCTGCGGCCGCGCTTTGCCCAGGGAGCGATATGCGTTGCCACGTCGTCCAGCGCCCCTGCCTCAACGGCGATATCGTAGCTGCGCTGGCCCAGCGCGATATTCAGCCGTGCCATCGGGCAAGTGCCTCCAGAATAGTGAGAACGGTGCGGTGGTGCGGGCCATCCTTGCTCCGCACATGGATCTGCGCCTGCGCATAGACCGGGTTGCGGACCTCGGCGAGCTTGGCCAGGACTTCGCCCGGATTGCCGTTCTTGAGCAGCGGACGGGTGTTGCGGCGGCTGACGCGCTCGACCAGCGTAGCAAGGTCGGCATCCAGCCAGATCGCGATCGCGCCCTGCAGGATCAGCGCGCGGGTCTGGTCGTTCATGAACGCGCCGCCCCCGGTGGCGATAACGCGCGGCACGCCATCGATCAGCCGCGAGATCACCCGGCGCTCGCCGTCACGGAAATAGGGCTCACCGAAACGCTCGAAGATTTCCGATATCGTCATCTGCGCCGCGGTTTCGATCTCCTCATCGGCATCGACGAAGTCGATACCCAGATCGGTGGCTAGCCTCTTGCCGACGGTGGACTTGCCGACACCCATCAGCCCGACCAGCACCAACGGCCGGTCCAGCCATTGCATGATGGCGCCTGCAAGCTTCGCGGGGTCTGATTTTCGGTTCTGCAGCATTGCCGCGCAGCCTATAAATAGGCTAGGCGGTGGCGCAAGTTTTCTAGACACTTCACGGAGCATATGTCGGCCATGGCCATTTTGGGACAGAATTACCGGCAGCGCAGGCGGCCCAAGGGACCGCTCATCCTGGTTGCACTGGCTGTTCTGGTTGTCGCGTTCCTGGCGTTCGCCTATTCGCGCGGTGGCGAGGTTCCCACCGCACGCGTCGAAAAGCAGATCGCCTTGCCAACGGCAGCGGCGTCCAACGCCGCCACGGCGCAGCCCGAGGGCTGATCGCGATGCGCCGGGGAATGCTGCTGGCCTGTGCCAGCCTGATGGCGGTGGCGTTTGTATCTGCTCCCGTGATCGGACAGAACGAAGCACCGGAGTCGCTGCTGCCCCCCGGGTTCAACGATCCCGCGCCTGCGCCGTCGCAGTCCGAACCGCCGCCCTTGCCCGAGCCCGGCCGCACCGGACCCCAAGCTCCCGTCGTCCCCGGCACGCCGCCCCCGCTGGTCCCCCTGCCTTCGCTGGCAGGTCAGGAAGAAAGCGACGAGGCGCTGAGCGAGGAACTCGCTGCGTTGCAGGAGCAGCTTGCAGAACAGCTCGCGCTCACCCAGGCGCTGCCACCCAGCGCGCGCCGTTCGCTGGACCTCATCGGCCCCTTGAGCCAGGCCAATGGCGGTTTTGCCGCGTCCTCGCTCGGCAATATCGGCGGACGCTATGCCCAGACGCTGGTGCGCCGCACCGGTGGGCGTATCGTGTCGCGCTGGGCCTCGCTGGGCCTGCAGAAGCTGCTGCTGAGCGAACTCAACACTCCGCAGGGGATCAACGGCGCAAACTGGGCTGCTGAACGGGCGGCATTGCTGCTGCGCATCGGATCGGCCGATGGCGCGGTGCGCATGGTGCAGGCGATCGATCCGCCCGCCGCGACCCCGCGCCTGCTCGATGTGGCGCTGACCAGCTATGTTTCCGCCGCCGATCCGCTGGGCATGTGCCCGCTGCTGCCCTTCGCCCGTGACACCGCAAAGGGCAAGGAATGGCAGCTGATCCGCGCGATCTGCTCGGGCTTCTCCGGAGAGGGCAGCTCGGCGCGCGAACAGATCGATCGCGCCCGCCGCCAGAGCGGCATGGACCGGATCGATGTGGTGCTGGCAGAAAAGATCGTCGGAGCAAGCCTCAACGGCAGGCGCGCAGTGACGGTGCAGTGGGATGACGTGAACCAGCTCACCCGCTGGCGTTTCGGGCTGGCGCTGACCGCTGGGATCGAGCCTCCCGAGGCGCTGTATGCCAGTGCCGACCGCAACTATCAGGCGTGGCGCGCGCGCGCGCCGATGGCGCCGCTGGCCTCTCGCGTGCAGGCGGCAGACATGGCCGCTGCGATGGGCGTGCTTTCCAGCCGCGACATGATCGATCTGTACGGCGCGACATTTGATGATCCGGGCACCGATGATGCGCTGCGCGATCGCATGGCGCTGCTGCGCACCGCCTATGTCGCTGCCGATCCCGATGACCGGGTGCGCGCGATGCAGGCGCTGTGGAACCGGTCCGAAAACGCGTTCGTACGCTATTCTGCGCATGTCCTGACCGCCCACGCGGCAGCGCGCGTCGCTCCGTCGGAAGACGTCGGTGATGCTGCCGATGACCTTATCGTCTCGATGGTGTCGGCGGGCTTCGATACCAGTGCGGCGCGCTGGACCGGTATCGTGTCCGAAGGCAGTCTGGGCTGGGCCGTGCTCGCGCTCGCCTCGCCGGGGCGCTCGCCGCTGGGATCATCGGAAGTCAGCAGCTTCTTCGACAATGACGAGAGCGCGAACGCGCGCAAGAGCGCGTTTCTGGTTGCGGGCCTGGCTGGGCTCAACCGGATCAGCACCACCGATCGCGATTCGCTGGCCGAGGACCTGGGCATCCGGCTGGGCGGCGAAACCCGCTGGACCCGGGCGATCCGCGCCGCCGCATCGCAAGGCAATGACGGGCTGGTGACGCTGCTGGTCGCGATGGGCATGCAGGGCGACGACTGGTCGGCGATGACCCCGCGCCAGCTGTTCCACGTCGTTTCGGCGCTCCGCATCGCCGGGCGTCAGGCAGAGGCCCGGATGATCGCTGCAGAAGCTGTCAGCCGCGCCTGACCGATGGCAGGCGACGACGCCCGTCTGATCGACCGCTTTCTGGAAATGATGGCCGCAGAGCGCGGCGCGGCCGCGAATACGCTCGCCGCGTATCGCCGCGACCTCGAACAGGCGTCCGATGTGCTGGCAGGTGCGCTGGTGCAGGCGGGGGAGGCGGGGGAGGCGGGGTTGGCCCGTCTGGACCATCACTGGCGCGATCTTGCCTCGAGCACCGTCGCGCGCAAATCCTCTGCGCTGCGTGGCTTTTTCGCCTTTCTGCAGGATGAGGGGCTGGCGGAGGCCAGTGCGGGCAACGCATCCACGGCGATTGCTCGCCCGAAAGTGCAAAGACCGCTGCCCAAGATCCTGAGTCACGACGATATTGCCCGGCTGTTCACGCTGGCAGAAGAGCGCGCGGCGGCGCCAGAGGCAAGGCCATCGGACCTGCGGCTGCTCGCGCTGATCGAGCTGCTCTATGGATCGGGTTTGCGCGCCAGCGAGTTGGTCAGCCTGCCGCGTGCGGCGGCCAGCATCGGGCGACCGTTGCTGGCAATCACCGGCAAGGGCGACAAGCAGCGGCTGGTGCCGATCTCGGGCCGCGCGCGCGATGCGCTTGCGTGCTGGCTGGCAGTGAGCACGGTCGAGACGCGCTGGCTGTTCCCCTCGCGCACCGGGCATATCAGCCGCATCCGCTTGTTCCAGCTGATCAAGGACTTCGCCGCCAGCGCGGGGATCGATCCGGCACGGGTGAGCCCGCATGTGCTGCGCCACGCCTTTGCCACGCATCTGCTCGAAGGCGGCGCGGATCTGCGCACCTTGCAGACCTTTCTGGGCCATGCCGATATCGCGACCACCCAGATTTACACCCATGTCGACAGCAAAAGGCTGGTCGAGCTGGTCAATCGTCGCCACCCGCTTGCGCAGATGAACCTTGCCGACAGGCAGCGGCGTGGCTAGCAGGGCAGGACTATGACCATGACAAGCTATCTGGAATTCGAAAAGCCGATCGCCGCGCTTGATGCGCGCATCGCCGAATTGCGCGAAACCGCCGACACCGGCGAGATCGATATCGACAGCGAGATCGAGCGGCTCGCGGCCAAGTCGCGCAAGCTGCTGGCCTCGACTTATGCCGGGCTTACCCCCTGGCAGAAGACGCTCGTTGCCCGGCATCCCGCGCGCCCGCATTTCAAGCATTATGTCGCAGGGATGTTCGACGAGTTCCTGCCGCTGGCAGGCGACCGAGCCTTTGGCGACGACAAGGCAATCATGGGCGGCTTTGCGCGCATGGGCGAACAACGCCTGGTGGTCATCGGGCACGAAAAGGGCGACACCACCGAAAGCCGCATCCGCCACAATTTCGGCATGGGCAAACCCGAAGGCTATCGCAAGGCGATCCGCCTGATGGACCTGGCAGACCGGTTCGGGCTTCCCGTGGTTACCTTGGTCGACACCTCGGGCGCGTTTCCCGGCGTGCAGGCCGAGGAGCGCGGTCAGGCCGAGGCGATTGCCCGCTCGACCGAGCGCTGCCTTTCGCTGGGCGTGCCGATGGTCTCTGCGATCGTCGGCGAGGGCGGATCGGGCGGCGCGGTGGCGCTTGCTTCGGCCGAGCGCGTGCTGATGTTCGAACATGCGGTCTATTCGGTGATCTCGCCCGAAGGCTGCGCCTCTATCCTGTGGCGGACCGCAGACCGTGCGGCAGATGCTGCCGAAGCGATGCAGGTCACCGCAGCCGATCTCAAGCGGCTCAACGTCATCGACCGGATCGTCAAGGAACCCGTGGGTGGCGCGCATCGTGATTCGGCGCAGGCGATCCAGGAACTGGCCAAGGCAGTCCGCGAGGAACTGGAAACGCTCAAGAAGCTGAGCCCGCTCGAGCTGCGCGCGGCGCGCGAAGCCCGCTTCCTGGCAATCGGCGCACTTTGATCTCGATGTAAATTCGCGCAACCGCACGCGGTCTGCGTCGTTGTGGCGACAAGCCCGTTTGATCATGGTGCCCGCACAGGGCATCATGCGATCGATCGGCACAGACAAAACGACCGACAAGGAGGGTGCGATGGCACGGCGGATGAAGGTTTTTGCGTTCACGGTTGCAGTGGCTATGGGGACGACCGCGCTGCTACCGGGCGTACTGGCGCCCAAGGCAGAGGCGCTGGTTGCGCAGGCCCAGTCGATCACCGCTTCGGAAAAGCGTCAGGGCGAAGAGGTGCATCCCAAGCTGCTCGAAGAATTTGGCGGTGCGTACCAGGTGGCGCAGACCTCCTATGTCGTTCAGGTCGGCAAGGGCATCGCGGTGCAATCGGGCCTTGGCAACGCGCGCGACGACTTTACCGTCACGCTGCTCAACTCGCCGGTCAACAACGCTTTCGCGATTCCCGGCGGCTATGTCTATGTCACCCGGCAGCTGCTGGCGCTGATGAACGACGAGGCCGAGCTGGCCGGCGTTCTGGGGCATGAAGTCGGCCATGTCGCCGCACGTCATTCCGAAAAGCGGCAAAAGGCGGCGCAGCGCAACAGCATCATCGGCCTGCTCGGCCAGATCGGCGCGGCCGTGCTGCTGGGCGATGGCGCGGCAGGCCAGCTTGGCCAGCAGGTGTTCGGCACCGGGACACAGCTGCTGACGCTGAAATACTCGCGCAAGCAGGAAGAAGAGGCCGACGATCTGGGCGTGCGCTATCTCAGCAGCGCAGGCTATGACCCCAGGGCGCTCTCCTCGATGCTGGGCTCGCTTGCGGCGCAGCAGGCGATCGATGCCCGCGCACAGGGCGGCAACGCCCGCTCTGTGCCCGAATGGGCGAGCACCCACCCCGATCCCGCCCGCCGCGTGACGCGCGCAGCGACTGTCGCCAGCCGGTTCAGCGGAACCCAGCGCAACCGCGACGTGTTCCTCTCGCGGCTCGATGGGCTGCTCTATGGTGATGATCCCAAGCAGGGCATGGTGCAGGGCAGGGAGTTCCTGCATCCCGAGCTGGGGCTGAAATTCTCTGTCCCGCAAGGCTACGCCATGCAGAACGGCACCAGCGCCGTGTCGATCAGCGGCCAGTCGGCGCAGGCACAGTTCACCATGGGCCAGTTCTCGGGCGACCTCACGCGCTATGTCGATCAGGCATTTCGTGCAGTGGGTGGCGAACAGCAGCTGAATTACGGGCAGATCCAGCGGACCTCGGTCAACGGCCTGCCCGCGGCCTATGCCACCGCGCGCGTCGCCGCCAATCGCCAGACGCTCGATGTGACCATCTTCGCGTACAGCTTCAGCAACAACCGGGCCTATCATTTCGTTGCGATCACGCCTGCCGGGCAGAGCAACCTGTTCACGCCGATGTATCAGTCGGTGAAGCGGCTTTCCGGCGCCGAAGCCTCGGCCATCAGGCCGCGGCGGCTGCGGGTGGTGACCGTCCAGCGTGGCGACACCGTGCAGTCCGTGGCTGCGCGCATGGCCTATGACGATCTGCGGGCTGAGCGCTTCATCGCGCTCAACGGGCTGGCATCCGGCGCCACCCTTACCCCCGGGCAGAAGGTCAAGATCGTCAGCTATTGAGCGCGGCGAACATACAAAAAAGGGCGGCATCACTGCCGCCCTTTTCCGTTTGGCTGTGGCCGTAAGGCTTAGCCGGTGGTCAGCTTGGTGCTGACGGTGTTGAAGGTGCTGGAAAGGTTGGTGCCCAGCGAGCTCATCGCGGTGATGGCTGCAACGGCGATCAGGGCGGCGATCAGGCCGTATTCGATGGCGGTGGCGCCCTTCTTGTTGCCGAGAATGTTGCGAATGGTCTTCATGTCAGGTCTCCTGTTCGAGGTCTTCACTTCCCCGTCCCATCTTCACGCATGCCGATTGGACAAGACCGGGAGTAAAACTAAATGCTTACGATATTCCTAAGATTGATCGGGGTGTCTGAAATTCCGACACCTTACTCTTCCTTGGGGACGATATTGGTTTTGACGTAGCCCCACATGCTGATGGTGTTGCCGGCTACGGAGTTGATGGCGGTCATGCAGGCGATAGCCACCAGAGCCACGATCAAGCCGTATTCAATGGCGGTTGCACCGCGTTTTGATTTGGCCAATTGAGCAAAGAAATGGCGCATGGTGGTTCCGAAACTAGCCGGGGACCCGCTTGCCCCAACCGCAGATTTGCAAAATCCCGTTTCCAAAAGGTTAAAACAGGCATGCGAGATGGAAATTAATCCGACACTCTTCCCCGTGGTGGCGGCATTGCTGGTGGATGGAGCTGGCAGGCTGCTGGTGCAGCAGCGCCCGCCCGGCAAGATGATGGCAGGGCTGTGGGAGTTTCCCGGTGGCAAGATCGAGCCGGGAGAGACGCCAGAGGCGGCGTTGGCGCGCGAACTGGGCGAGGAGCTGGGCATCCAGGTAGCAGTAGTCGACCTGACACCGCTGACCTTTGCGAGCGATGCGCTGGGCACGCGCCATCTTATCCTGCTGCTGTACCGTTGCGATAGCTGGATAGGCGAGCCGGAGCCGCTGCATGCCAGCGCGATTCGCTGGGTCACCGCCGACGATTTGCGGGCGCTGGATATGCCGCCGGCCGATCTTCCGCTGCTCGGCGCGATCGAACAATCCCTGCGCCATCGGGGTGGCGAGCAATAAAGCGACCTGCGGCCCAAAAAGGTGTTGCCATCCCGCAGGCCGCTGACTATGTCGCCAACTCCAACGCGCCCGTAGCTCAGCTGGATAGAGCATCAGACTACGAATCTGAGGGTCGGACGTTCGAATCGTTCCGGGCGCACCATTCCCCCCAAGAAGGGGAAAGTGGACTGAAAAGGCGGGCAGCTTGCCCGCCTTTTTCTGTTTGGGCACATGGTCGTCCTGATGGGTCAATATAGTTTCATTTGACACCATTTTGTCTGCAGGGTATTCCTGTGCGCACAGCAACCGCGCATGGAGGATGATCTCATGGCCGACCTTTTCGAAAACCCCCTGGGCCTGGACGGGTTCGAGTTCATCGAGTTCTGCGCACCGCAAAAAGGTCTGCTCGAGCCGGTGTTCACCGCCATGGGCTTCACCCGCATCGCGCAGCATCGCTCCAAGGACGTCCATTTGTGGCGCCAGGGTGATATCAACCTGATTGCCAACTATGAGCCGGCAAGCCCGGCTGCGTATTTCGCTGCCGAACACGGCCCGTCGGCCTGCGGCATGGGCTTTCGCGTACAGAACGCGCGCATCGCCTATCGCGAGGCGCTGGATCGCGGTGCAGAGCCGGTCGAGACCCGGACGGGGCCGATGGAACTGCGGCTGCCCGCGATCCGCGGCATCGGTGGCGCGATGATCTATCTGGTCGATCGCTATGCCAGCCTCGAAAACCCCGAAGCGCTATCGATCTACGACATCGATTTCGAATATCTGCCCGGCGTCGATCGCCATCCGGTGGGCGCGGGCTTCAAGATGATCGATCACCTCACGCACAATGTCTATGGCGGCCGCATGGACCATTGGGCGAAATTCTACGAGCGCGTCTTCAACTTCCGTGAAATCCGCTTCTTCGACATCAAGGGCGAATATACCGGGCTCACCAGCCGCGCGATGACCGCGCCCGATGGCAAGATCCGCATTCCGCTGAACGAGGAAGGCGCGAAAGGCGGCGGCCAGATCGACGAGTTCCTGCGCGCCTACAATGGGGAGGGCATCCAGCACATAGCGTTCATCTGCGACGACCTGATAGGCTGCCTCGACCGCATCAAGGCGATGGGCGCGCCGCTGATGACGCCGCCGCCGGGCACCTATTACGAAGCGCTTGAAGAGCGCTTGCCGGGCCATGGCGAGCCTGTGGAAGAACTGCAGATGCGCGGCATCCTGCTTGATGGATCGACCGAGAACAACGATCCGCGGCTGCTGCTGCAGATATTCGGCCAGCCGGTGATCGGCCCGGTGTTCTTCGAGTTCATCCAGCGCAAGAAGGACGAAGGCTTCGGCAACGGCAACTTCACCGCTCTGTTCAAGTCGATGGAAGAGGACCAACTGCGCCGCGGCGTGCTCAAGGTTCAGGAACCGGCGGAATGACCGCACCGTTCTCACTCTCGCGCATCCACCACGTCGCTTATCGCTGCAAGGACGCCAAGCAGACGGTGGAATGGTACGAGAAGGTGCTGGGCATGACCTACACCAGCGCGTTCTCGGAAGATCATGTGCCGTCCACCGGTGCCTATGATCCGTACATGCACGTCTTCCTCGATTGCGGCGGCGGCAACGTGCTGGCGTTCTTCGAACTGCCCGAGCAGCCCGAAATGGGCCGCGACGCGAACACCCCCGAATGGGTACAGCATATCGCGTTCGAGGTCGCCGATCTCGCCGCGCTGAACGCCGCCAAGGCGCATATCGAGGGGTTGGGCATCGACGTGCTGGGGCCGACCTTCCACGGCATTTTCCGCTCGATCTATTTCTTCGATCCCAATGGCCACCGCGTCGAGCTCGCCTGTAATATCGGCAAGCCCGAGCATTATGCCGAGCTCAAGCGCGTGGCCCCGTTGATGCTCGACGAGTGGAGCCGCACCAAAAAGGCTCCGCGGCATGCCGACTGGTTGCACAAGGATCCCGATGCGGCCTAAGGGTCTGCGTCATGACCTTTGAAGATCAACTGGAACGCTATTTCGGGACGCGCGATCCTGCCGCCATCGCCCCGCAGGCGGTGGATGCGGCGATCGAGCGGATGCAGGTCGACCTGGGCCTGTCGACAGTTCCGGGCGAGCGCTTCGCCATCTGGTGCATGCTGTTCATGTTCAGCCAGGCCCCGGACATCGACGCGACCTTTGCCGACCGCTCGGAGCGCGATCTCGCGCGGGACTTCATCCAAATGTCGGAACGGGCAGGGGAGAAACCCTGAACATGGCCGAGATTATCAACCTACGCCAGGCGCGCAAGGCGCACAAGCGCAAGCAGGCCGAAACCACCGCCGCAGCAAACCGCGCGAGGTTTGGCCAGACCAAGGCGGAGCGCACCACGAACGCGGCCGAGAGCGACCGCGCGGCACGGCTACTCGACGGCGCGCGGCTGGAGAAGGACTGATGCGCTCGACCTCCGATTCCGTCAGCGTGCGGCTGTACCTGCTCGATGGTGACGTCGAGGGCGGGGCAACCAGCAGCCTGTTTTACGGCCCGCTTGCAGAGGCGCTGCACATCGCCGCGCAGCAAAGCGCTGAGGTTCAGGAAGGCCTGTACATCGCCACAGATAACGACGTCGTCGCCTATCTCGACCTGATCGAGGAGTAAGCGGCGCCCGGTCAGGCCTGGCGCGCGACCTCGAGAATGCAGTCGGCAAACCCTTGCGGATCATCCTCCTGGATGAAGTGACCGCCGCTCAGCGGGCGATGCTTCTGTCCGGCGGTCCCCGGCACGCGCCCGACGAACAGCGCGTCGCCGCCACGGGTGATGGGATCGCGATCGCTGAAACAGCACAGGAACGGCTTTTCCCACCGGTCGAGAATCTCCCAGGCCTTGAGCTGGTCGGGTACTGCGACATTGGGGCCCAGCGGCACGAAGCTGGGGAAGATGCGCGCGCCTGCCTTGAAGCTGCCATCGGGGAAGGGGGCGTCGTAGGCTGCGATCTCGGCGTCTGACAGCGTGCGTGCGGTGCCCTTGGCGATGATCTTGCCGATCGGAAACACCGGGCTCCATTTGGAAAACGCGCGCCAGATCGCAAAGGCACGCGGCGCATCCTGGCCTGCGGGCAGGCCGCCATTGGACAGCACCACGCCGTTGAAGCGTCCGGGCATTTCGGCGACCAGACGAAGACCGATCAGCGATCCCCAGTCCTGGCATGCCAGAGTGATGTTGGTGAGATCGAGCTTCTCGATCCACCGCCGCATCCAGGCGACATGCCGCGCATAGCTGTAGTCACTCTTGAGCGCGGGCTTGTCCGATTTGCCAAAACCGATGAGGTCGGGCGCAACTACGCGCAACCCCGCTTCTGCCACCGGGCCGATCATGAAGCGGTAGAGATAGCTCCAGCTCGGCTCGCCATGCATCATCAGCACCACCGGCGCATCGCGCGGGCCTTCGTCGACATAGTGGATTCGCAGGCGCGTGCCATCGGCGGCGTCGGCGATCTCCGCGTAATGCGGCGCGAACGGAAAATCGGTGATCCCCGCAAACCTGCTGTCGGGCGTTCTCAAAACGCGCATGTCATCTCCCGCATTCGCGCCAAGTTATGGCATATCATATGACATATGATTGGCGGGCGGACAATGGGTCTGCGCGGGGGCTTGCATTGAACGTGGAGGACGGGCGACCACATTCCCGCGGTTGCACGCTTGCGGGCTTGGGGTCAGGAGAACCTGTCGGCCAGCCGCAGCAGGTCTATCCGGTTGCGGATCTTGGTTCGGTCGAAGATCTGCGCCAGAAACACACGCGCGGTGTTCTTGCTGATGGACATCAGGTTGGCTGCGTCATCGAGCGAATAGACGTGCCGCAGGAACTTGAGCAGTTCGGCCTGGCGCCGGGTCAGCCCGAATGCCCCCATGAACACCTTTTCGGGTTCTGCAGGGTGCCGGACATAGGTGACGGTGATGCTCGCCAAACGGGTCGAGTCCTCTCCCACCACCGCCGAAATGTGCACAACGGAATCGGTCAGATCCCCCTTGTGTGCCAAGGGCGTCGAATCGTGCGGCGGCAGATTGTGCAGGACATTCATCAGCGCCGCCTGGAAGTCGGCCGGCAGTGCGCCCAACTGGCCCTCGTCGCCCAGCCTGGCCAGCCCCGTCATCGCCAACAGGTACCGCGTCATGCCACCGGCATCGACCACCATCAGGTTTTCGTCCACGCACAGCTGGAACGAGTCAATGTTGCGCAAAGGCGTAAACGGCCGGTCGGTCGCGCCACCGTTGCGGATGTCCATGCGCAGCATGGAGTTCACCATGTTGAACTTGTGGTAGAATTCCGTGAAAAATCCCATCAGTCCATTCTGGCTGCTGCTCGACTTGTCACGGTGCACAGCCATGACGATCCGGGCATTGTCGACACAGGGCAGGACCAGCACCGCGGCATTGCGTGGCGCATTGGCGGTTTCCAGCCACGACCAGAATTCGCTGTTGTGACCCTGCAGGCTCGATTGCTGGATTTCGTCGTCGAAGATGACGCCGTTCTTGCCATAGGCCTGGACATATTCCAGTCGCGGATCGACCTGGGCATAGTGTTCGGCATAGGCATCGACGACCGTCTGGTCGAAGCCATAGGCTCCAAGGGATGTGATCGACTGGCCGTCCCCCAGGATCAGATCCATGGTCATGGCTTCGGCGCCGACGATCTCGCTCATCGACTTGAGCGACTGTGACCAGCTGATATTCCCCAGGGCCGCTTCGGCAATATATTCGTCCAGCTTGTCGAACTGGTTGGAAATGACAATCATCGGGTCGTCGTCATCCGTCCGTCGAGGATCGAACCACTGTGTATTCGTCGCGGCCCTCGATCGAGACGATGAGCTTGACGCGCCAATCGTCGGATCCGCCAAAGCGGATGTTGCTGAGCACCCTGCCGGCATCGCTCAGATTGCTGAACGAGCTTGTGTTCGCAGTGCGGTTAGATGTGCCTGATTCAGACTCGATCCGGAAGTGCCCCGAACAGGCGCAAGCCCCGGCGGCGACCACCCTGGCACTGACCAGCGGTCCATCCTTTTCCACGATGAGGGAGATCGGCTGATCCGGCAGGCTGCTCATGGCTGGGGCACTCTCATCGATCGAGGGGGAGGCCCCGGCAGCGCCGGGGTGCATCGCTGCAGCGGTCATGGCAGCAAGCCAGGGCCAGTTATCGGGGAGGCTGGGCATTGACCACTCCAAGGATAGCATCGATGGCGTCGGTCGCCTCGGCAGGAATCTGGGATTCGGCATCGTCCTGCGGCGGCAGGCTTGCGCCTTGCCCCGCGCTCGCCACCGCCGCGATCGCGAGATCGTCATTGGTCAGCTCTGCATTGCGTCCTGCGGCTAGCCGCCGCGCCGCGCCATCGGTGGCATCGACCGAGGTCGGCACCGTGTATTGCTGCGCGAGCAGGCGCTGTTCGGCCGAAAGCTGCGGCCGGGTCCTTCCCGGAAACTCTCCTGCGCGGCTTTCGAGCGTCTTGGAGCAGATATCGGGGCTCTGCAAACCTTGCTCTTCGTCGCACGCATCCGATCCCTCGAGCCTCTGCAGCGAAAGCTGGCCAGCATCCTGCCCTGGAGCGCTCAGCTGCGGGGGCGGGGAGGGGCGGGTGGAGCGGCTGGGAACCTGAATGGCTCCGGTCAGGCCGTCATTGTCGGGGCGCACGCCCCCAATCGCGGGGACCTGAAGCGATCGATCGGACGGCATCGCCTGATCACTGGATACCGCCATGCGGCGATCCTTGTCTTCTTTGGGCGCAGATGCTGGCGCGTCGGACTCCTGCGCCGAAGCACCAGGCAGCCACTGAGTCGACCAGACCGCAAACAGCACCAGCAGCACCAAGAGTGTAAAGCGCTTCAACTGCCGCAAGCTCGGAACATACCGATCCACGATCCGGGTTGAAAGCTGCTGTGCCATCAACTGCCCCCGTTGGATTGCACGATGGAGATTGCCTGGTTGCCACTCTGCACGATCTGCAGATCGGAAAGGCCGGTGCCGTCCTGAACCCAGCGCAACTGGTTGGCTGCTCCGTTCTGGGTTGCGGTCATGGCGTTGTTGTCACCCGTCTGGATCAACTCGGCGCGGTTTTCAGACCCTGTCTGCTGTAGCTGCATCTGGTTACCCGAACCGTGCTGGGCAAGAATTGTTCCGTTCATGCCACTTGAAGTAGCAGATTGGTCGAGAAGGATGGCATTGTTTTCGCCGTTCTGTTCGATCAGCGCAATATTACTGCCACCGACTTCGGCGTCCTGCACGATAACAGCGCTGTTGAGGAGGCCGGTCTGGTCGAGTTCAAGATAGGCAAGGCCAGAGCCGGTCTGATTGACGCGGGCCATGTTGGCCTCGCCGTCCTGCGCGATATCGGCAAGCTGGTTGCTCGAGCTCTGGCTGATGCTGGCCTGGTTTTCATCGCCCACCTGCGTAACGAACGCGCTGGTGCGGACGGGATTGGGACGGGCAATTTCGATAGGCTGCAGGTCTGCGCTGGCGCTGCAGGTGCCGGTCACGATGCCGGCGCAAGGGTTGGCGGCGGGATCCTGTGCCCATGCGACTTGCGAGCACATGACAAAGGCCACTGCGGTCAGTGTCAGCTTTGAAATGGATGTCCGCATGAAACCTGTCCTTGAAAAGTGTCGGTGCGATCCTGCTCCCGGGAGACCGGAAGCAGGATCACGACCGCTAGTCAGGTCTTAAAGACCCTGGGTAACCACGGCGATGTGGTTGGTACCGCCCTGGTTGATAAACGATTCGTTCGAGTTGGAGTTCTGCGTGACGCTTGCCGCATGACCCGATCCGGTCTGGATGATCTGCGACAGGTTGTCTTCGCCCAGCTGGGTCACGTTGGCCGTCTGGTCGCTGCCACCCTGGTTGATGCTGGAAGTGTTTTCCGAACCGTTCTGGATGACGTTGGCGTTGAGCAGCACTGCGCCGCCATTGCCGGTCTGCGTCACGGTGCTGGTGTTGAAGCCATTGCCGCCCTGCGAGACATTGGCCGAGAGGCTGGTGCCCTGCTGGTTGGTCAGCGCGCGGTTGGCGTTGGAGATCTGAGTGATCGACGCGGCGTTATCGCTGCCGGTGTCGCCACCCTGGATGATCTGGGCGCCGAAAGCGAAGGCGCCGCCACCAACGTTGAGCGATCCGACCTGAGAGATCGTCGCGCTCTGGTTTTCACCGCGCTGCAGGGTCTGAGCGGTGTTGTCGTTGCCGCCCTGCGTGATGCTTGCCACCTGGTTTTCACCGAAGCCGGTATCGAACAGTCCACCGAGGAAGCCGCCGCGGTCACGACCCTGATCGACTTCGGCGGAGTTGCCGCTGCCGGGCTGGGTGATCGTTGCAGTCTGGTCTTCACCGCGCTGTGCGATGACGGCCGAGTTGTCGCTGCCTGCCTGAGTGACGAGAGCGTTGTGGTTGCGACCAACGCCGCCACCCTGATCGACGGTCGCGGTGTTCACGTCGCCGGTCTGGATGATGTCGGCGTTTTCGTTGAAGCCGCGCTGCACGATGGTTCCGGTGTTCTGGAAGCCGTCCTGACGAACATCGGCGGTGTGGTCGGAGCTGGCATTGGCGCCTTGATCGATCGAGGCGATGTTGTTGTTGCCGCCCTTCTGCTCGATGAACGCTTCATGCAGACCGCCAGCCTGACGCACGGTGGCATCGTTGCCGGTGCTCAGCTGGACTACGCCAGCTGCAGTGCTGCTGCCCACGCCATTGCCTGCACCACCCTGGATGATGTCGGAATCGTTGTCGTCGCCTTCCTGCAGGACATTGGCGACGTTGGCGCCAAGACCGGTCTGGACCAGCGTCGAGTCATTGAATTCGCCGGTCTGCGTGACGACGGCCTGGTTCAGGCCGCTGCTCTGCGTCAGGATCGATTCGTTGTTGTCGCCGCTCTGGTCGACATCGGCGGTGTTCAGGTTGCCCGACTGGGTGACGGTGGACTCATTGTCCAGGCCGCTCTGGTTCACGTCGGCATCGTCAAGATCGCCGCTCTGGGTGACCAGCGAGTCGTTGCCACCGGTCGACTGCGTAACGGTCGCGGTCGAGAAGTCGTTGGTCTGGACGACGCGCGAGAAGTTGTCGACGCCCGACTGGGTGACTTCGGCGGTGTTGTTGTCATCGCTGCTGCCGGTACCGTTGTCCTGAACGATTTCCGATTCATTGAAATCGCCTGACTGGGTCAGCGTGGCGTTGTTGGTGTCACCACCCTGGGTGATGGTCGACTTGCCGTTGCTGCCGCTCTGGCCGACGGTTGCGCCGCCGTCCTGGCCGGTCTGGGTGACGGTCGAGGTGTTGTTCTGGGCCATCGCGGGAACCGCGGTGAGGAGTGCCAGCGACGATGCGCTGAGGAGAAGAAGCTTTTTCATGGACTTGATCCTTGATTGAGTAGTCGCTGGACTGGCGTCCACGCGGTGGACGCCAGTCTTTGCTATTGTTTTAGTTGGGCAGCGGCAGTGCGGAACCCTGGGTCACGGTCGCAGCATTGTTGGTGCCGCTCTGCGTGACCGTCGAGATGTTCGAGTCGGAGTACTGGAACACCGACGCAGTGTTGCCGGAGCCACCCTGGGTCACAGTCGACTCATTGAAGTTCCCAGCCTGCAAGACGTTGGCAGTGTTGAGATCACCGGACTGGTTGATCAGCGAGTCATTGTTGTCGCCGGTCTGATCAACGACTGCAGTCAGCGTGTCGTTGGTATTGTCGGCGTCAGTGATGCCCTGATTGACCGTGGAGGTGTTCTCGTCGCCGATCTGAGTGATGTTGGCAAAGAACTGACCGTTCAGTCCGCTCGATCCCTGGGTGATGAACGAGGTGTTGTCCGTTCCTCCCTGATCCACCTCGGCAAAGCCCTGGCGACCGTCCTGAGTGATCGTCGATGCAGCACGCAGGCTGCCGACGCGCTGCCGCACGCCTGCACCGCCCTGATCGGTCGGAGCCTGAGCCTGATCATTCACAACGTTGCTGGTGCCATTCTGCACGATCGTCGAGGTCCCGGAGGTACCCAGCTGATCGACAAATGCGTTGTTGCCCAGGGCGTTCTGCGTGATGCTCGAGGTATTGCTGTTGCCGATCTGGTCGACTTCAGCACGGTTGGTACGGGCATTCTGGTCGATCACCGAGTTGTTGCCGGTTCCAGTCTGGTTGTTCACAGCGATGCTGTTTGCACCAGTCTGGAAAACGTCAGAGTCGTTGCCGGTACCATTCTGCACGATCGTGGTGCGCTGGCCGGTGTTGGCAATCGGGCTCGGGTCAGAGCTGTCCTGCTCCACCAGAGCATTGTTGCCCGTTCCGGTCTGCGTCACATTCACGAACGTGCCTACAGAGCCGCCGCCGAAGCCGGTCTGCGTCACGTCCGAGACGTTGTTCAGTCCACTCTGAGTGACGTCCACCGATGCATTGTTTGCCGACTGCACAACGTCGGAAACGTTGCCGTCGCCGGTCTGCGTCACTTCCGTAGAGGCGTCCGCGCCGCTCTGCGACACGAACGAGTCATTCGACGGGAACCCGTTGGTGGGCACGTTGGCCGTCTGGTTCACTGCGACCGAAGACGACGCGCCACTCTGCACGATCGTCGAAAGGTTGTCGCCCTGGCCCTGGCCGGGACCTCCGAATGCGGGTACGCCGGTCTGCATGACAGTTGCAGAAGCGCCATTGGCACCTGCGTTCTGAGTCACAGTCGATCGGTTGTAAACGCCAGTCTGCTCAACATCGGCGAGTGCGTCAGCATTCTGGGTTACCGTCGACAGATTAAGCTCGCCGGTCTGGCCGACAATGGCTTCGGCGCCATTGGCAGTCTGAGTAACCGTCGAATTGTTGTTCGGCGGTGCCAGGTTGTAGCCAACTTCGGTTCCGTCCTGAGTCACGGTTGCCTTGGCAGCTGCTGACTGGGTAATCGTCGAAAGGTTCTCGGCTCCGGTCTGGGTAACGTCGGCTTCCGCACCGGTGGCACCAGCATTTTGGGTGACAAATGACTGGTTGTTGCTGCCGTCCTGGAAAACGGTTGCTTCACCACCGGCATTCTGCAGCACGGTCGAGGAGTTCGACGTGCCGAGTTGGGTGACGTCTGCCGTCGCATCATCCCCGTTCTGAGTAATCAGCGAGGTGTTGCCTGCGCCATTCTGGGTAAGGTCAGCATCTCCACGCAGGCCGTTCTGCAGCACTGTGGAATTGTTGACCAAGCCCGAACCGGTGGTGTTGGTCTGGTCAACATTGGCATCGGAGCTGCGCGCCGAGGTGGACTGACGGACGATCGAATCGTTGCTCTGGCCGGTCTGGCTGACATCGGCGTTGCCGAAGCGAGCCCGCTGCTGGACATCGGACGTGTTCGAGAACACGCCGAGAACCGAGGATTCGCCCGAGCTGTCTTGAGTGACAGTTGCGGTGACATCGTCATTTGCCTGCAGCACGTTGGACTGGTTGGAATCACCGGTCTGCGAGACGTCGAGAATGGCATTGTCGCCGTTTTCATCGAACTGGTTGTTCGTCGTGGCGCCCTGGAAAACCACGGAGTCGTTGCCGTTGCCGTCCTGAAGAACAGTCGCGCTGGCATTGTCGGCGCGCTGACGAAGGTCAGAAATGTTTCCTTCACCCGTCTGGGTCACGCTCACAAAGCCGTCGCTGTCGCCAGTCTTGTTGGCAGCTGCGGGAGGGGGACCACCCTGGTCGGCGTAAGACGTGTTGCCGTCACCGGTCTGGTTGACCAGCATCTCATTGTTTTCACCCAGCTGGGCGACCGTCGATTCGCTCTCGCCGTCCTGCGTGACAGTTGCAGTATTTCCGACGATCGGATTGCTACCGCCGGAGCTGTCCTGACCGACAGATGAGGTTGCGCCATTGGCCTGCGTCACAGTTGCGGTGTTGTCTTCACCGTCCTGCGCCACTTCCGACTCGTTGCCTGCAGCCGTCTGAGTGACAGTGGCCTCGTTGGTGCCGCCTGCGCCGCCATCGAGCAGATTCTGCTCGATCAACGAAGAGCTCGTGCTCGACGCTGACTGGTCTACCGTCGCGCTGTTGCTGTTGCCAGCCTGATCGATGGTAGAGGTGTTATTCTGCGCGATCGCCGGTGCGGCGAAGAGTGCGATCGACGAAACGCCGATCATCAGTAACTTCTTCATGACAAATTCCTTTTTTCCGGAAAAACCGGCGCCCCCACGATCGGGGGCGCCGGTCGTGTTAGACAATCAGTTCACGCCACCGCCCTGCGTGACGACCGCAGAGTTGCCGTTGCCCGACTGGAACACGTTCGAGATGTTGTCGCTCGACGACTGGCTGACGGTTGCGGCGTTGTTGTCGCCGGTCTGGTCGACCAGCGAGAAGTTGCCGGTGCCTGCCTGGGTGACGAGCGCCGTGTTGGCATCGCCGCTCTGCAGGATTTCCGACTCTTCGCCCGAAGACGCAGACGTCTGGATCAACGTGGCAGAGTTGCCTGCGCCATTCTGTTCGACCAGCGAGATGCCAAGATCGCCCAGCTGCTGGACATCCGCAGCTGCCCGAAGGCCTGCTGCCGACGCACCCATCTGCGTGACAGTCGAGTCATTGCCATCGCCGATCTGCTCGACAAACGCGCTGGTCGATGCCGACTGGGTGACAGTCGAGTCGTTGCCCGAACCACCCTGGGTGACGTCAGCTTCGGCGCCCGAAGCACCTGCCAGCTGCGAGACGATCGAGTCGTTGTCGGTTCCGGTCTGCGTCACGTTGGCGCGGGCGTCAGCTGCAGGCGTTCCCTGCGTGATCGAGGACGTCAGGAACGTGCCGTCCTGATTGACGGTCGCCTGGCCATCGATAGCGGCCTGATCGACGGTGGATTCGTTGTTCGAACCGTTCTGCGTGACCGAAGCCTCACCGCCTTCGCCCGACTGCGTGATGTCGGAAACGTTGGTGAATGCCGGGCCAACCGAAGGCTGGCCGGTCTGGATCACGGTTGCCGTTGCACCCACGGTCTGCGTCACGGTGGACACGTTGTCCCCGTAGCCGCCGCCCTGGCTGACATCTGCAACTGCGCCGCCGGTACCCGTCTGGGTGATCGTCGAGGTGTTGAAGATGTTGTCCTGTTCGACGATCGCAGTGCTGTCCACAGCGTTCTGCGTAACCGTGGACTTGTTCAGAACGCCATCCTGGTCAACCGTTGCCGACGAACCGCCGGCAAGGGCCTGCTGCTGCACGTCCGACACGTTGTTGGCACGGCCGGCAAACGGTCCCGGGTTCGACTGGTTGCCGCCCTGGCTAACCAGAGCAGTTGCATCCGAAGCCTGGACGATCGTCGACAGGTTGTCGTCGCTGGTCTGAGTGCTGGTGGCAAGAGCGCCAGCCGACGTCGAAGTCTGGGTGATCGTCGACACGTTGTCATCGCCGGTCTGGACGATCGTCGCATCCACAGGCACGGCAGCCTGGCTGATCGAGGCATCGTTGAAATCACCGGTCTGGGTGATGTCGGCCGTGGCGTTGTCCGCCGGGGTAACAGGCGAGGTTAGCGGATTGTTGTCGCCGGTTCCATCGCCGTCCTGACGGATAACAGTGCCGATGTTGTTGTTGCCGGTCTGCGTGACGCTGGCGTCGGCAAAATTGCCGTCCTGGGTGATCGACGCGGTGTTGAGATTGCCGGTCTGGATCACGTCAGCAACCTGATCGTTTCCGGTCTGGGTTACGGTCGAGGTGTTGTCGTCACCGGTCTGCGACACACCGATATTGGTGTCGAAGTTGGTGAGGTTGTTGTCCGGATCGCCAGCATCGGCATTGTTGCCGGTCTGCGTGACGAGCGAGGAGTTGCCGTCGCCAATCTGGCGGACCGACGCTTCGCTGTTGCCGCCCGACTGGATGATGTCGGATTCGCTGCTGCCGTCCTGCGATACAAACACATTGGCTGCGCCGCCAGCCTGGCTGACATTGGAGTCCGCAGCGCCGCTGAGCTGGAACACGCTTGCACGCTGGTTGGTGCCCATCTGGGTGACAGTACTCACTGCGCCATTTGTGGCTGCGCCCTGGTTCACATAGGCCTGGCCGTCGTTGCCGGTCTGCGTGACGAACGATCCGGTGCCAACGCCGCCGCCCGTGCCGTTCTGGATGACAGTGGCGGTGTTGCCCTTGTCGGTCGCGGAGTTGCCCTGGATGATCGACGAGCGCATGCCATTGCCGCCCTGGTCGAGCGTCGCGCTGCTGCGGTTGCCCTGCTGGTTGACGGTCGAGACGCCGTTGGTGCCGGTCTGATCGACATCAGCGACGAGCGTGCGCCCGGCGTTGGGGCCCGAAGCGAAGGTCGCTGCGCCATTGCCGTTCTGGTCCACATCCGAGTTGTTGCCCGAACCCGACTGTACGACCGTGGCCTTCGCCGCGGTGCCGAGCTGGTCGACGGTGGAGGTGTTGTCCTGCGCTACCGCGGGAGCTGCGATCATCAGCGCAAGCGCCGAGACCGAGGTGTAAATGGAGGTCTTCATGGTTGATAATCCTCTTTCGAAGGGTCATAACCATGCTGCTCCGGAAGCAGACTGCTTCCAGGGTCAGCATGATTGTTTCACACGCACTCATTGTTGTCACGCTCACGCACCGGAGTTGCACCTCCGGTGCGTGAGTTTTGTCAGGCTTTTGTTGCATCGCCGAATACCGCCTGACCGGCTTCGGCTCTCTTCCGCGATCCTCGGGTTTTGAACCGGTCTGAACGATCAGATCGGCCTTGCACCCTTGCAATTTCGACCGTCGGTCCCTTTGGCCCGTCCGATCAGGAAAAAACCGTTAATTCGTCTCCGAATTCCCCTTGTTCGTTTCCCCGTTTTTCCTGGTTTCCTTTACCTTCATGGGGGTCAGCTTGCGCGCCTTCTCTTCGGCACGCTGAACCTGACCCGGCGTAAACTTTCCGTCGCGCTCCTGCTGATATTGCAGCAGCTTGGCCATGCCCGCATTGCGGTCAGCAAAGTCCCACAGCCGCAGCTCGACGCCTTCCATCACCAGCGCATAGACCGCCTTTTCGATGGCCTGCTGCAACGCAAGCTGATCTGGCTCGTTGGTGGTGAAACCGGCTTCGGCTTCCAGCAACTCGCGGAACGCGACAAATTTGAAGGCACTTGCGCCCATCGATTGAGAGGCGATGGTTTTCGAAGCAGTAACCGTCGTGAGGACTTCGCCTGTGCGCACGGACACAGCACGCAGATAAACCGTTACGGTGTCCTGCCGATATTCGGTGCGAGCGCCGATCCCCAGGAACGCCGCGCCGGCGCCGCCGGTCAGCGTGTTGGTGTCGTAGCCGATCACCCCGCCTTCGAGCAGCACGCCTGCAAACAGCAGCGCGGGCAGGGCATCGGGGTTGACCGCGCGCTCGCCAAGATAGCGCTCGCGCATTTCGCGGATGATCTGCCGTTCGTTGAGCAGGTTCTTGAGGTTCTCACGCTCGACGATGGTGAACCACGAACGATCGCCCACGTCCTGCAGCGCCTTGACCAGCACCGATGCGCCGCCCTGGCTCACCGCACGCGAAAGCGTCTGTCCGGTGGCGCTGGGCTTGAACTGGCCGGTCTGGTCGGTGAAGTTGTAGACCGCCACGGCAACCTGGCGCGAAGGCGCGGGAATGCCGCGCAGCAGCTGCTGGGTCTGGGTGGCGTTGGGAAGATAAGCATAGCTGGTCGTTTCAGGGATGGCGGCCTTGCCACTGCCACCCACCGTGGTGCATCCCGCAACCAGGGCGGTCATCGCCAGTGCCGCCAGACATGTGCTCTTGTGCCCCATCATGATCAGTCAACATCCAGGAAAGTGGGCACGACGATGACAGTTTCTTCGCCGGTATCGTCATTGATGATGGTGATCGTAACCTCGGTCAGCGAACGGATGAAATTGACCGTCTGTCCACCGAAGCTGATGGTGCCGCTTTCCTGAGGGTTGTCACCAAAGATGGCGGTGACGATCTGCGAGGAAAGCGCAGAGAGCAACCGGGACTGGAGCTGGCGGGCGAAGATATCCGCCTGCGACGAGCTGCTGCTCGATGCAGGGTTGGTGAAATCATTCTGTGCGTTGGCAATGCCGAGCAGATGATTGGAGTTGAAGGGATTGCCGCCGAAACTTGGATTGATGGGCTGGTAGACAATGTCCTGGGCATGCGCGGTGCTGCCCAACGGAACAAAAGCCCAAACCACCCCCAACAAGGCCGCTGCTGCGGCCCTGGTCGCACTTATAGCCGAGTGCACAATTAATCTCCTGCAGCTTGCCCCGTGAGCTTTGCGCCCATCAGCTGGCATCATCTTTTTTTTGCGACTCGATTTTGTTAAGACAACCTTAAGGAGGTTTAAGGGGACGTAAAATAGTGCAAACGCACTATATAAATCATTCAAATTGAGGGGAATATCTCCGACCCCCTCAACGGTCGAACAAGCCGACCGGCATCCGCCCCAGCATTTCTCCCATTTTCTTGTCCGGCTGGGGCGATGAGCCGAGTTTCTGGATCAGACGAGTGGAGTGCCCAGCCGCCCCGGTTGGGGCTCCGATTTTACATTCTGTCCGGATATGACACAGAAAACACACAGCTTTTGTCATGTTGCTGTCACAGCGGATGCCGATTTCAGAGCGCCAAGACGATGGGCCCCTCCGCGTTAACCATAAACACGGCGATCGGTGCCGTCGCAAGCAGTATATCGAGGCCCGAAAAAGCCCTCCAGACGTTTGAACGCAGCAAGGCGGATGGTTGCATTTTGCGAACGGGGTGACGCCAGCCGGATTACCGGCCCGGCGGCTATCATGAGGCAAACGGTGCCTGGCGGAAGAGGTGCCCGCCTGTCCGCCGGTTATGCGGGTTTTTCGGGAAACCAACCCCTTGCAATTGCCCGTAAAAACAGCAATCCCCGTATTGCGGTTATGGCAACGGGGATTGAAATGGCACGTCACAAGCTAACTGAGGCGGGTATCAAGCGGCTCGACCAGGCCGGGATTTACTCCGATGGCGACGGCCTTTTCCTGCGGGTTCGCAAGGGTGGTTCCCGCCAATGGTTTTTCATCTACCGGCGCGACAAGCGTCGCACCGAGATCGGGCTGGGCGGATACGGGCAAGGGACCGCGCCGGTATCGCTGGCACTGGCGCGCGAAAAGGCTGATGCCATCCGCGACAAGCTGGCGCGTGGGTTCGATCCCCAAGGCGACAAGAAGCCCGCGCGCGTCATCACGTTCAAGCACTGCATGGACGAATTGCTAGCGTCGAAAGAAGGCAGCTGGAAAAACGACAAGCACCGCGCGCAATGGCTGATGACCCTGCGGGACTATGCCAAGCCGCTGCACGACCTGGCGATCGACCAGATCGCTATCGGCGACGTGAAAGCTTGCCTGATGCCCCATTGGCAGGACCGCCCCGTCACGGCTGACAGGGTCCGGGGAAGGGTGCAGGCGGTGATCGACTACGGCATCGCGCACGGCTGGCGCACCGCCCATAATCCGGCCCGCTGGCAAGGGTTGCTCGATAAGGTGATGCCGCCCCGGCGCAAAACCTCGAGAGGCCATCACGCGGCGCTGGCTTATCGCGATGCCCCCGCCATGGCCAAGGCGCTGCGCAAATCAGTCGGCACGGCTGCGCGCGCGGTGGAATTCCTGATGCTGACAGCGGCAAGATCCGGCGAAGCGCGCTTTGCGACGTTCGATGAAATCGACTTTGAGGCGCGCACATGGACTGTGCCGGCCGATCGCATGAAGGCTGACCGGGAACACGTCGTCCCGCTGACCGATCGCGCAATCGATATCCTTCAGGCGATGCGGCAGCGGTCGACCAGCGCGCTGGTGTTCGCTGGCGCCGTGAACAACCGGCCGATATCCGACACCGCAATGACCAAGGCGCTGCGATTGGCGAGCCCCGACAAGGCTGCCACGTTGCACGGCATGCGCTCGACGTTCCGTGACTGGTGCGGCGACCAGACAACATTCCCGCGCGACGTCGCCGAGGCGGCGCTGGCGCACACTGTCAGCGACAAAACCGAGGCGGCATATCGACGCGGGACAGCGTTCGACAAGCGCCGCGAGTTGATGGCCGCTTGGGGCAGCTATTTGGCGGGGAGTACCGGAAAATGACCGATATCAGCATCATGTGGGCGACGAGACTGCGAAACATTGCTGAAGCTGTGAAGAAGTGGGAGGCGCGCGACCTTCGCGATCAGAAGGAGCGAGGCGAAAAATTATCGCGCCCGGCATACTTCGCCGACCTTGAGGAACTGGCAGCCGCGCTCGAGGGCAAATCGGCCCGATTTGCCGCAACAGCTACGGCGCGGCAGAATTGGCCGCGGACGGTCCGGGACTTCGATCGGGATTGGGAGATTGCCGCCTTGGTGCACCAGCATCGTATGACCAAACAGAAGGGTTCTGTTCAGCGCGGGAAGGCCGAGGCAATGAAGCTTCCGGGCGTCACAGAAGATATCGTGCACGAAGCTGACAAGCGATACCGCCGATATTTCATCGACGGCATCGCCGACAACGTGGTGATGTTCCTCAGGATGAAGGCGGCTCGATATGGCGTGACCATCGAGAAGGACGGGGGGAAAATCTAAAGCAAATGTTCCCTGCGAAACGGAGTCCGCAATAAACGACAAGGACCGGGACAACACCAAAGACGGAGTGTCCCATGTCCAATAGTCCCCAACTGATGAGCCTGAACGAAGCCGCGCAGGTTACCAGCCTGTCGCGCACATCGATCTTCAAGCTGCGTTCGCGTGGCGAATTCCCGCGTGCCGTCACGCTGAGCGAAAAGCGGGTCGCCTTCGTCCGCGATGAAGTGAACGCCTGGATCGCTGCGCGAATTGCCGATCGGGGGCGGGAGGCAGCCTGATGCAGAAACGCCACCCGGGCGAGGGTGGCGCTGTTCTGCTGGCAGGCAATGAACGCGCCCCATCTACCAAATCCACCCCGACTGCGCAACCGGCCAGCGTGAACCAGCTTCGCGCCCTGCACCTGATTGCGAACCGCAATGTCCGCCCCGAATTGGCGATGACCTTGGCCGCGCTGGCGTTTGGCGGTGCGGCATGAACATGCACACCCCCAACGATCACGGCCTGGCAGAACGCGTCCGCGCCCATTTCCCCGATGCCGAGGGCGCAGAACTTGCGCACCGTGTCACCCTGTTGCGCGCAATCGACCACGCGGCAGCCTTGCGCGGCAGCACCGATAGCTGGCTGGCTGCCGAGTGTGCGAAGCTTGCGCACGACGTCGCCAGCATGTTCGTCTTTCGCCGCGATGAGAGCGTCGACCGGCTCGAGGAAGCAACCCGCCTGAGCCGTAACCTTGTGTCGGCAGCGATGCGCGCTGCGGCTCTGAATGACCCGGTGACGCCGCTATGACCGGTCGCACCGCACCAAAGGCGGAAAAGCCCCCGCTGTACCTGAATGGAGTGAGCGCGGCGGCACTGGTCGCCAAGCGTTTCAACCCGATCCGCTACATCGTCCCCGGGTATATCGCAGAAGGCGCAAGCCTGCTCGCCGGCGCGCCGAAGATCGGCAAGAGCTGGATGGCGCTGGGCATCGCCTTGGCCGTCGCTGGTGGGCGTCCGGCATTTGGTTCGATCGCCAGCGAATACGGTGACGTCCTTTACCTGGCGCTCGAGGATAACGAGCGGCGCCTGAAAAAGCGCCTGCTGCACATGAACCAGGGCAATCCCGAGCGGCTGACGTTCATGACCGATTGGCCAACCATGGACGAAGGCGCGATCGATCAGCTCGAGGCATGGGTGGCAAGCGCCGAGCGCCCCATGCTGATCGTGGTCGACGTTCTGACCAAGGTGCGCGGCGCGGCCAAGAACGGTGAATCCGCCTATGAGGCTGACTATCGCGCACTGACCGGCCTGCAGGGGCTGGCAGGGCGTCACGGCCTGGCAGTGGTCATCGTACACCACACCCGCAAGATGGAAGCCGACGACCCGTTCGATAGCGTATCAGGAACGCGCGGGCTCACCGGCGCCGCAGATAGCGTGCTGGTGCTCAAACGGGACATTGGGACAGGTCCGGGCGGACGTGTCACATTGTATGGCCGCGGCCGAGACATTGAAGAAATTGAGACAGCCCTCGAGTTCAATCGGGACAATGGGACATGGCGCGTGGTCGGCGCGGCGCACGAGGTTGCCCGCACCTGCGAACGGCAGACCATCCTGGATTGCCTTAAGAACGCAGCCAACCCCATGAATGCACGAGATATTTCAGACCTGATCGGCAAGCCTTATGATGCGATCCGCAAGACCCTGGCACGCATGGCACACGCGGGCGAAGTCGAGAAATCGGGCCGTGGTCTATATACCTGTCCCATCGGTCCCATCGTCCCAGATGACCCCTTCACCGCTAACGCTTGGGACATTGGGACACTTGGGACAGCAGATATAGATCAGGGTGATTATCGCGAGGTGCAGTCGTGAGCGGCTGGGACCACGGCGGCAAGACCAGGCAGCAGCGCGGCTATGGTCGGGACCATGATCGGATGCGTGTGCACCTGATGCGCACGGTCATCCTATGCGAGGAATGCCGGCGCAAGAGCCCACCCCGCGTCACAGCTGGGCAGGTGGCGGACCACATCGTGCCATTGGCCAAGGGCGGCACTGGCGATCGCAGCAATTACCAGCTGCTTTGCCGAGACTGTGCTGCCGAGAAGGATGCGAAGGACCGCGGCAAGCCGATCAAGCGCAAGCCGACGATCGGGCTGGATGGTTGGCCGGTCGAATGACGGGGCGCAGTCAAAACCATCTGGCAACGCGTCCGGCGGACCGGTGTGACCTGATCGAGCCGCGTCCACACTTCAGACTTCAGGGCCGGGCGGGGATCGAAACCATACAGCCTGCCATGCCTGCGGACCGGTGTGGGACTTCGTTCAAACCGTAACTCAAAGTTTTTCCCCCGCGCGCGCGCGCGAGGCTCGCAAGAAAGGATCTGACCATGAACAACCCGACTCCCGAGCAAGAAGCCCACGCCACGCTGGCGCATCACGAGTTTGTCGAGGTGACGAACCGGCTGATCATGGAGGGCATGGACAGCCGCGTCATCCTGGCTGGCATAAGCGCAGCGGCTGCCGACCTGATCGCCACCAGGTTCGGCAAGCAGGCTGCTGCCCCTTGGTTCGCCAAGCAGGCAATTCTGGTCAATCGCGAGTTTGGCGGCGCGGGATGATTGCAACCCATTGAAATATCTGATACCAACGTCCCGTTGAACGCGCGCGATGCGCGGGAAACACCCATCACCCCGCGTGAGATGCGCGCCGATGGCTGAAACGGGATCAATTCCCACAACAGCTAAGGTGCGCCCATGGAATACGCGGCTTCCCCATTTGAAATCAAACAGTTGAACGACGCAGGCCAGATTGAAGGCATTGCGGCGGGCTATGGCAATGTCGACCACGGCGGCGACAAGATGCTGTTCGGCAGCCTGGCAAAGACTTTGGCGCAGCGCGGCAGCCGTCCGTTGCCGATGCTGCTGCACCACGATCTTACGCGGCCCGTTGGCGCGTGGAAGGAATGGCAGGAGCGGCCCGAGGGGCTCTGGGTTAAGGGCAATCTGACACTGGAAACCCGCGACGCGCAGGAAGCGCACGCGCTGGCCAAGTCCGGCGCGCTGACCGGTATCAGCATCGGCTGGAAACCTACCGGCTCACCCAAATACGACAAGGGCGCGCGCGTCATCGACGCAGCCGAACTGTTCGAGGCGTCGCTGGTCACTGTCCCCATGAACGACAACGCGCGGGTGTCGGCGATCAAGTCGATCGTCGGGCCGCGCGATATCGAACACCTTTTCCGCGAGGCTGGGCTGTCCAGTCGCAAGGCCAAGGCAGGCGCCGCCGGGGCATGGCGCAACATCAACGAGAGCAACGACGAAGACGAAGCAGAAGCGCACGCGGCGGCTCTGCTGAGGGAATCTGCCGCACGCATTTTGAAAGGACTCTGAATATGAATATGCTGACCAAAGACTTCACCGACGCTGTCGAGCAGCGCCTGGAAAAGTCCGATATGACCGCCCAGGAAGCAATCGCGCGCCTGAACGAGCTCGAGCAGAAGATGGCGACCATGGGACGCGGCGGCGGTGGCTGGGCTGACGAACAGCGCGGCAGCTGGGGTCACAACTTCATCGACACCAAGGCTGCCGACCTGGCGCTGATCGCCAGCGAGCGGGGCCGCATTTCGATGCAGATGAAAACCACGATCACCAGCGCAGCCGATAGCGGCGGCAGCCTGATCGTCCCCGCGCGCGACATGGCGGTGGGCATGCCCCAGCGCCGGCTGACCATCCGCGATCTGTTGAACGTGGTGCGCGTCACCAGCGGCAGCGTGGAATATCCCAAGATGACCGCGCGCCCGACCGCGGCCGCGCCGGTTGCCGAGGGAGCGCTGAAGCCTGAATCGGCGATGGTGATGGAACTGGCGACCGCGCCGATCCGCACCATCGCGCATTTCATCCCCGCATCGCGGCAGGTGCTGGACGATGCGCCGCAGCTGCAGGGCATCATCGATGTTGAAATGCTCTACGGGCTGGCGATCAAGGAAGAGCAGCAGTTGCTGTTCGGCGACGGCACTGGCCAGAACCTCGAGGGCATGGTCCCGCAGGCGACGGAATTCGATCCTGTCCTGCTGTTCGCCGAGCCGACTTTCATCGACGTTATCGCCGCTGCAATCCACCAGGCCGCGCTGAGCGAGGTTTCCCCGACCGGGATCGTCGTTCACCCTACCGATTGGTGGAAGATGCGCACGACCAAGGACGCCGACGGCCGGTATATCCTGGGCGACCCCGCGGCCAATGTCCCGCCCAACCTGTTCGGGATCCCTGTGGTGCCGACGCAGGCAATGACGGTCGACAACTTCCTGGTCGGCGGATTCGGTGCGCAGACCCTGTATGATCGCTGGGAAGCGAGGGTTGAGATCAGCAGCGAGCATGCGGATTTCTTTACTCGTAACCTTATCGCGGTGCTCTGTGAAGAACGCATTGGCTTTGCCGCCAAACTTCCCCAGGCGCTCGTGACCGGCGATTTCACGACCGGCCTGACCGCAGCGACCGAAGCATAAGAATAGGCTGGGCGGTGTCATTTTCGGGGCCCGCCCAGCCCAGGCCGCGCTGTCGCCCCCGGCAGCGCGGCCACCCTATGCAGCCATAGGAGGGTTGTCTGAGCAAGGTTCTACGAATTGTCGGGGCGATCGCCAGCGTGGCGACATTGATCCCCGGCCCGCACGTGCCGATCGCGGCGCAAGTTTCAGCCATAGGGGTTTTCCATGACGGCAATCGTAACCTTCAAGAGCGCGTCGGCGGCATATCTGGCGACCGATTCCGCGCGCTTCAATCTGGACGGGACGATTCACTCGTTCGGGCGGAAGGTGCTGATCTGGCAACGGCAGCGCGTTGTGATGGCGCTGCAGGGCTCGACCGATCTGCAGGCGGACATTGCGGCGTTTCTGGCGAGGCTGGGCAAGCTGGCGAACCAGCGCACGTTGCTCGAGGCAATGCCGGATGCGCTGCGGGCAGCCCGCACCAAGGCGGCGGTGATCGCACCCGAGCGACAGGCCGGTGGCTTGAACGATGCGCAGCTGTGGCTCGCCGTGTTTTGCCAGACCGAGCGCAGGCCGCGATTCTACACCATTTCAAGCTGCCCGGTGCCGTCGCTGCCCGACTTGGCGCCATACCAGCAGCTCGAGCATGACGGGCTTATTGCCCCGGCTGTCGACCTGGCTGCCGTCATCCCGCCCCACTGGTCCGGCAGCGCCGACCAGATGGCGGCGCAGATCCTCGAGGCGCAGCGGCACGGCGCCGCGGCATTCGTCAAAGGCATCGGGTGCATGGTCGGCGGCGAGGGCGAACTGTGGACTGTGACAGCCGATGGCATCGATCGCGAACCCGTTATCCGCTGGCCCGAAAAGGTGGGCCAGCGTTGTAATCCTGAACTGAAGGGAATTCACCTTGGCTAGTGCAAAGATAGGCGCGCTGAGAATCGATTTGGGGCTGAACAGTGCAGCCTTTGAAAAGGGGCTGGGCCTGGCCGAGCGACGCATGGCGGGCATGGCGAAAAGCCTGCAGGGCGTCGCCGACAAGATGGCCAAGATCGGCAAGGGCATCACGATCGGGATCAGCGCGCCGCTCGCAGCCATGGGTGGTGCAATCCTGTCGTCTGCCAAGGATATCGCGGCATCTGTCCCCGAGCTCGAGAAGCTGTCCAAGATGGCCAATGTCAGCGCGCAGGATTTCCAGCGCCTGGCGTTCGCCGCAAAGTCGGTCGGGTTCGAATCCGGCAAGCTGGGCGACATCTACAAGGACGTGAACGACAAGGTCGGCGACTTCATGGCGACCGGCGGCGGCGAGATGAAAGACTTTTTTGAGAACATCGCGCCGAAGGTCGGGATCACTGCCGATGCTTTCCGCAACCTGTCGGGACCGCAGGCGCTGCAGCTCTATTACAATTCGCTCGAGAAGGCCGGTGTCAGCCAAGCCGAGATGACGTTCTACCTCGAGGCCATTGCGAACGACGCGACGGCGCTGGTCCCGCTTCTGCAGCGCAACGGCGCGGCATTCGACGAGCTGGGCAAGAAGGCCAATGTCCTTTCCGAATCCGACATGAAGGGCTTCAAGGATTACACCCGCGCCAGTGCCGAGATGGACCAGGCGCTGCAGCAACTGACTGTGGCGATCGTCAACAGCGGCTTGCTCGACGCGGTGGTGTCGATCACGCAGAACATCGCCGGACTCGCATCGTCGCTGTCCAAGACGAATCCCGACTTGCTGAAATGGGGCGTCGCGATCGGTGGCATCGGTGTCGCGCTGGGCCCGGTCATCCTGGGCCTGGGCGGCATGGTGTCGGGCGTCGGCGCGCTGATTCCGGTGTTCGCCAAGCTGGCGGTGGGCCTGCAGGCTGTCCCGGCGCTGCTGGTGGCATTCTCGCCTGTCATCCTGCCGCTCTTGCCGATCCTGGCCGCGCTGGCTGGCGCCGCTGCGCTGGTCTATGCGGCGTATCAGCATTGGGACAAGATCGAGCCGTTTCTGCGCGGGCTCTACACCGCGGTAAAAACCTGGGTGGTGGATAAGCTCAATGCCATCTGGGATGGTGTCAAAAAGCGTATCGACGCGGTGAAGGGCTATTTCTACGGCCTCTATGATGCCGTGGTCGGCAACAGCTATATTCCTGACATGGTCGACGGCATTGCGATCCACATGGCGCGGCTCGAGAACGCGATGGTCAAGCCTGCGGCGACCGCCACCGATCGCGCGGCGCAAGCCTTTGAGAGCATGGCCAGTCGGGTGCAGGGAGTGCTTGACCGGCTATTTCCCGAAAGCCGCGCGACGCTGGATTTCCAGCGCGATAGCGACGCGCTGGCCGAAGCTGCGCGGCAGGGCAAGATATCAGCAGAAGCCTATGCCGAGGCGATGCGCAGGCTGCGGCGAGAGCATGCGCAGACAATGTCGCAGATCCAGGCGAACGACCCGGACACGATCGAGGTTCTGCCGATCGATCCTGACGCGATCCCGCGCGTCTATGGTGAGCTTCTCGAGATCCCCGAGGTTGCGAAGAAGGAGATGGCCGAGCCTTTCGAGCGGGTGTTTCAGGACATGGCTGCCAACCTGGCGAACAGCCTGGGCGCAATGGAATCGTCCCTGAAGGGCTTTGCCGATAGCCTGAAGCGCGGTGATATTGTCGGCATCATCGGTGGCATCGCGAATATTATCGGCAGCGTCAGCGGGGCCATTGCTGGCATCAAGGGCGGATTTCGCACGCCATCACCATCGCCGACCACACCGGGCATAGGCGATCAATTCCGGCTGGCAGGCTTTCGCGCGCTAGGCGGGCCTGTCCGGTCAGCCGAAACCTACATGGTGGGCGAGCGTGGGCCTGAGCTTTTCACTTCGCAACGCGCGGGCCGCATCATCCCCAACGACCAGCTTGGCGGCGGTGGCGGCATGCAGGTTAAGGTGGTGAAGGGCGATATGTTCGACGTCATCGTGGAGCAGATCAGCGGGCGCGTGGTGACGTCGGCGGCGCCGGGCATCGCTGCCATGGGCGCGCAGGGTGCGATCCGGCAGATCACCCGGGCCAATGGTCGGTCGCTGGGCTAGGCGACGAGGTATGTTGCCAGAATGCGCCGCACTGCTTCAGGCCGTGACGGCGCATCAGGCTGCGCGGAAATCCATTGGTCGAGGGCCGCGATATGGTCCGGCTGCAGGCGCACCATAACCGGCGTGCTATCGGTGCGCGGGCGACCCCTGACCGATTTTCCAATATTGTTTATTGCGTCATTCATGAATTACCGATATTGGAAAAGGCGAGCCGATGCAAGGTTCGTCCCCATGCATCGGCTCTCATCACAACCGATTACGAGGAAATCAGCCATGACTACTGAAGCCAATAGCACCGAATCCATGCGCGCCAAATGGGATGCTGCCTTTGCCCAGATGATCGAAACAAAGCGTGCCTATGAGGAATACTGGGCCGCGATGGATCCTTTGTGCGAGCTGCAGCGTGCGTTCATTGCCAAGCATAATCTCCAAGCAAAGGTGGCGCCTGGCAAGCCACTTTACCGGCTCGAGCAGGAATTGCTCGCCGCGAACTCGATCTATGAGGTGCCTCAACAGGTTTACGACAACTCGGAAACCCTCTGTGCTCTGTTTAGCGATGCAGAGGATGCTCTGATGGCGGCTCCCGCACCTGACCTAGCCGCCCTGCGCTGGAAGCTTGATCGCACGTCTGATGCCACATACACGCCAGAATACCTTGCGCAGATGATGCTCGACATGGACAGGCTTATGGGCCCTTCCGACCCGTCGGTGATTGGACTGAAGGCGGCAGCCTGACACAAGCCAGTTGCCGCTATCTGCCGAAAAGCCGCAGGGACGCCAATCCTTGCGGCTTTTTCGTGCCTGGTTCCAGGAATATTCCGGTTATGGCAAATGCTATGTCAAGCCCCAAAAAGGCATCTAAAGCATTGAAAAATATAGGGGGATGGCGGAAGAGGTGGGATTCGAACCCACGGAGAGCTTGCACCCTCGCCGGTTTTCAAGACCGGTTCCTTAAACCACTCGGACACTCTTCCCGCGGCACCCTTTGCCGAAAGGAGAGCATGTGTCTCCCCGGCGGTGCGGGCGGTTTCCTAGCGAAGGCGGGGTAATCTGAAAAGCGAAACTTGGACGGGCCGGGCGCAGGAGCGGACGTCCGGGTAAAAGGCTTTGCCCGCCCGGGCCGTTCAAGCGTGGCGGGGCCGGGATGGGTGGGGGATGTTCGCCCTTTCCCCCGCGATGCTTTGTGTGGCACAACGCCCTGTGGGAGTATCGCATGGTTATCAATATTGTACAAAGGCTTGGGTCGCGCGCTGCCGCGATGGGGGCGACAATCGTCCTGCTCGCATGCGGGGCGCCCAGCACCGCACAGCGTGAAATCGTCCAGCCGCTGCCCGGGGCCGATGCCCAGCAGACACAGGGCTTTGCCAGCTATCTTGATACGGTGGCCGCCCGCGCGCGGCGCGAGGGTGTTTCGCAGCGCGCCATAGACAGCGTGCTACCGACGCTGTCGTTCGACGAGAGCGTGGCCGCGCTCGACCGGCGGTTTGCGCCGACGCCCGCGGGCCAGGCCTTCCCCTCCTTCGGTCCCGAAATGGCCAAGCGCATCAACGCTGCGAAGATCCGCCAGGGCCGTCAGGTCTATTCCGACGAAGCCGCGCGGCTGGTCGCGATCGAACAGCAGACCGGGGTTCCGGCGTCGATCATGGTGTCCATCTTTGGGCATGAGACAAGCTATGGCACGATCATGGGGAGCACCGATCTGCCGCGGGCCTTGGCGACGCTGGCGTATGAAGGGCGCCGGCGTGAGCTGTTCGAAGGCGAACTGATCGCGGTGCTGAAGATGATCGACAAGGGCGTGCCCCGGTCGGTGTTGCGTGGCAGCTATGCTGGCGCGTTCGGCTATCCGCAGTTCCTGCCCTCGGTCTATCTGAAGCTTGCCAAGGACGGCGATGGCGACGGAAAGGCCGAAATCTGGTCGAGCAGGGCGGACGCCTTTGCCTCGATCGCCAATTACATGCTGGCGGCCGGATGGCGGCGGGGCGAGCCCTGGGGCTTTGCCGTATCGGTACCCGCGACGCTGAACACCAATGCCATCGCCAGCCGTGAGCGTGTCGCCAAATGCGCCCGTGCGGTCGAGCGGCACAGCGAATGGAAGACCATGCGCGAATGGAAGGCTTTGGGCGTCTATCCTGCCGGTGGCGTCTGGCCCGCCGACGACCGGGTAGAGGCATCGCTGCTGATCACACCTGGCCTGGATGCGCAGGGCTATCTGCTGACGCGCAACTATCGCGCCATACTGGATTACAACTGCTCCAATTATTATGCGATGTCGGTGGGCCTGCTGGCCGATGGCGTGCGCAACTGACGGGTGCAGGCAAAGGGGGATTGGCGATGAAGAATGCGATGATCGGTAGCCTGGGGATGGCGCTACTGCTGTCGGGTTGCGGGGGCGGCAGCAATGTGAGCCGCAGCCTGGAGACCGCACCGGCCACACTGGCGGGATCCGTATCCGATTATCCCGCCAAGCTGGGCGAGCCTTATGTGCTCGATGGCATCACCTACACCCCGGTCGATGTGTTCAACTATGACGAAGCAGGGTATGCGAGTTGGTACGGCGAAGAGCTGAACGGACGCAACACCGCCAATGGCGAGCTTTTCATTCCCGAAGGCATTTCCGGCGCCCACCGCACTCTGCCGCTGCCGAGCTATGTCGAGGTGACCTCGCTGGACACCGGCAAGACCATTCTGGTGCGGCTCAATGACCGTGGTCCTGCTGCCTCCAACCGGTTGATCGACCTGTCGCAGGGCGCTGCCCGGCAGCTAGGGGTGCTGGGCAAGGGCGCGTTCGCGGTGCGAGTGCGCCGGGTCAACCCGCCCGAGGCCGAACGCGCGATGCTGCGCGCGGGCAAGCCGGTGGCTTTGCGCATGGATACGCCCGAATCGCTGCTGGTGCCGTTGCGCCGCAAGCTGGACGGCTTACCGCGTCCGGCCAATGCCGCTGCTATCCCTGCCGCGTCGACCGCTCCGGCTGCTGTTGCAGCTACGGCGCCCGAACCCGTCAGCAAACCGGGCAAGCCAACTGAAAAGGCCAAACCGCCCAAGCAGGCCGCCGCGAAGCCTGCGCCCGCCAAGGCTGCGCCCGCTGGCCAAGGCAATGATCGCTTCATTGTCGAAGGCGAGGGCGCCCGGGCCCGGGCGGCCGAGACCAGCAGCGCTGCTAGCCGGGCGACGCTCGATCAGCCCCGGTCCGACAAACCGCCTGTTGCGGCGGCTTCCAGTGGCGCGTCTTCAGCCTATTTCGTTCAGGTCGCCGCATTTTCGTCCAGGGCGCGCGCGGATGAACTGGCCAAGCGGATCGGCGCGATCACGCAGGTTAGCCGGGATGGCAAGCTGTTTCGCGTCCGCTATGGACCCTATGCCGATGCCAAGGCGGCAGAACAGGGTCTTACGCTGGCGAAGCGGAATGGCTATCAGGGGTCTCGAATCCAGCAGGACTCCGGTCGCTGATAACAAGGGCCATCCAACGGCCCATCCCCCTTTGATCGAAACCATGGGAAACAGATGAAAACCCCGCTTATTGGCCTTGCCATGTTCTCGTTGCTGGCGACCCCGCTGGCAGCGGCTGCCCCCAGCTATGTCTCGGAAGCCCCGATCGCCTATATGACCGACCTGTCATCGGGCGCGGTGCTCTTCTCGCGCGATGCGGACAAGCAGATTCCGCCGGCATCGATGGCCAAGATGATGACGGCCTATGTGGCATTCGACCTCATCAAGAAGGGCGAGCTCAAGCTCGACCAGAAGATCAGCGTCTCTCCCGACACCTGGCGCAAGTGGAACAACCAGGGATCCAGCATGTTTCTGGCCGTCGGCAGCCAGGTCACCGTGGCGGATCTGCTCGACGGGATCGTGACGCTGTCGGGCAACGATGCCTGTGTCGTGCTCGCCGAGGGCATTGCAGGCTCGGAAGAGGCATTCGTCGACATGATGAACAAGAAGGCGAAGGAAATCGGCCTTGCCAACAGCCGCTTCGGTAACAGCAATGGCTGGCCGGACGAGGGCGTGACCCAGGTGACAGCGCGCGATCTGGCGCAGCTGGCGACCGCGACCATTCGCAACCATCCCAAGCTTTACAAGCGGTTCTACTCCAAGGGCAGCTTCACCTGGAACGGCATCACCCAACCCAACCGCGATCCGCTGCTCGGCAAGGTCGACGGCGCCGATGGGCTGAAAACCGGGCACACCGAAGAGGCCGGATACGGCTTTACCGGCTCTGCCGAACAGAACGGCCGCCGCCTGGTCATGGTGGTCGCAGGGCTCGACAGCTATAACGGACGCGTGAATGAATCGGTGCGGTTCATGAACTGGGGCTTCCGGTCGTGGAAATCGGTGCCGTTGTTTACCAAGGGCAAGACTGTCGATACCGCTCCGGTTCAGCTGGGCAGCAAGCGCGAACTCGCGCTGATCGCCCCGCGCGATCTGGCGCTGACGCTGCCGCGTACTGCCGATACCGACAAGGTCACGCTGAAGGTGGTGTATCAGGGCCCGCTCAAGGCGCCGATCGCCAAGGGCCAGCAAGTGGCGACCCTGGTTGTCTCGGCGCCCGATATGGACCGCCAGGTGATGCCGCTGGTGGCCGCCGAGGCGGTCGAGGAGGCAGGGTTCTTCGGACGGTTGTGGGCGGGAATTCTCTCGTTCTTCGGCGCCTGAGGTCATCCCCGTGCGCGGACGCTTCATCTCGATCGAGGGTGGCGAGGCGGTCGGCAAATCGACTCAGATCAGGCTGCTGGCCGACTGGCTAAGGACGCAGGGGCGGACCGTCACCGTCACCCGCGAGCCGGGCGGCACCGACAGCGCCGAGGCGATCCGCGCGCTGTTGCTCGAGGGCGGCGCCGATCGCTGGAACGCGCGCAGCGAGGCTTTGCTGTTCGCCGCAGCGCGCGCCGATCATGTCGCAAGGCTGATCCGTCCGGCAGTTGACGCAGGCGGCTGGGTGCTGTCAGACCGGTTCCTCGACAGCAGCCGCGCCTATCAGGGGATCGCAGGCGGCCTCGGTGATGCAGCGATCCTCGACCTGCACCGGTTCGGGTCCGAAGGCTTTCTTCCCGATTGCACCTTGCTGCTCGAATTGCCGGCGGACGAGGCTGCGCGCCGTGCGCTGTTGCGTGATGGCGCGTCCAGCGACCGGATCGGCGGGCGCGATGCGGCCTATCATGCCGCAGTAACCCAGGCATTCCGCGACTTCGCAGCCGCTGAGCCTCAGCGGTTTCGCACCATCGATGCGAGCGGCGACAGCGCAGTGGTCCATGCTCGCATCGTCGCGGCCATCGCGCCGTTGATGGCATGACGTCATGATGGCGTCGCAGGCACAATGGCTGGGACATGCCGAGCCTGAAACCACGCTTTTGCGGGCATTCCAGGCGCGCAGACTTCACCATGGCTGGCTGCTCGCGGGGCCCGAAGGGATAGGCAAGCGCAGCTTCGCGCTTGCTGCCGCGGCCCATCTGCTGACCCGCTCGCCCGATTTTGCCGCGGGGCATTTCGACGGCGATATGCACGGCACAGAGGGCCGGCTGCTGCTGGAAGGCAAGCACCCCGACTGCCACTATATCACCCTGGGTCCGCAGAACGACAAGGAAGCCCGCAAGGCCGAGGAAGGAAAACCCTTCGATCTTGCGCGCAACATCAAGGTCGATCAGATCCGCGCGCTGCAGAAGCGTCTGACCGTGCGACCCAGCCTTTCGGACCGGCGGGTGATCATCTTCGATGCGGCCGATCAGCTTGAACGCAACGCCGCCAACGCGTTGCTCAAGAGTCTCGAGGAACCGCCCGCCGATACCATATTCATGCTGATCGCGCACAATCCTGGGCGGTTGCTGCCGACGATCCGCTCGCGCTGTCTGGTGCTCGATTTTCCGGCGCTCAGCGATCCCGACATGGCCGACGCGCTGCGTGCGGTTCGCCCCGAACTGCCCGATGCAGAGATCGCAGCGTTGGTACGCCTCGGGCAGGGGGCACCAGGCCAGGCGCTCAGCTTTGCAGGGCTGGACATGGCCCGCATCGATGCTCTGCTCAGCGAGATCGCCGATCATGGCGACCGCGATCACCGGGCCCGCATCGCGCTCGGCAATATGGTCGCGAACAAGGCCAATCGCGAGCGCTTCCAGGCGCTGCTGCATTATGCGCCGCGCTTTGCCGCGCGGCGGATCCGCGATCTGCGCGACGACCGGCTGCCCGGTGCGATCGCCGCGTGGCAGGAGATTGGCGCGCTCGCCTCGCGCGCAGTGCTGCTCAACCTCGATGCTGCAGCGGTCGCATTTCAAATTGGCGGCTTGCTGGCGCGGCTGGCCCCGCCTAGATAGGCCGCAACCGGCGTTTACCGCCACCACCCGAACGAACGGCAGACATCACCGCCATGGGCGAACCCTATTACATCACCACCGCGATCAGCTATCCCAATGGCCGCCCGCATATCGGCCATGCCTATGAGGCGATTGCCGCCGACGTGATCGCGCGCTTCCAGCGGCTCAGCGGCCGCGATGTCCGTTTCCAGACCGGAACCGATGTCCATGGCCTCAAGATGCTGCAAAAGGCGCGCGAACTGGACACGACGCCGCGCGCGTTGGCCGATGAGATGTCACGATATTTCAAGGATATGTGCGACAGACTTGACGTCAGCTATGATCGCTTCATCCAGACATCCGAAGACGAGCACCATCGCGCGAGCCAGGCAATCTGGAAGGCGATGGACGCAAATGGTGACCTGTATCTTGATCGCTACGAAGGCTGGTACTCGGTCCGCGACGAAGCCTATTATGCCGAAGACGAGCTGGTAGACGACGGGCAGGGGGGCAAGCAGTCTCCGCAGGGAACGCTAGTTGAATGGACGGTGGAAGAGAGCTGGTTCTTCAGGCTCGATGCCTATCAGGACAAGTTGCTCGCTCTGTATGAGGAGCATCCCGAGTTCCTGCAGCCCGACACACGGCGCAACGAGATCGTCAGTTTCGTCAAGTCGGGCCTGCGTCCGTTGTCCGTGTCGCGCACCAGCTTCGATTGGGGCGTCAAGGTGCCGGGAAGCGATGGGCATGTGATGTACGTCTGGGTTGATGCGCTGACCAATTATCTCACGGGCCTGGGCTATCCCGACGAAACCGAATTGATGGTCAAGCATTGGCCCGCCGATCTGCACCTGATTGGCAAGGATATCGTGCGTTTCCACGCGGTCTATTGGCCCGCCTTCCTGATGAGCGCTGGCATCGCGGTGCCCAAGCAGGTGTTCGGCCATGGCTTCCTGCTCAACAAGGGCGAGAAGATGTCCAAATCGGTCGGCAACGTCGTCGATCCGTTTGCGCTTGCCGATGCCTTTGGCGTCGACCAGTTGCGTTACTTCCTGCTGCGCGAGGTCAGCTTCGGACAGGATGGGAGCTATTCGCCGCAAGCCATTGCGATGCGGTCGAATGCCGATCTGTCGAACAGCTTCGGAAACCTCGCCCAGCGCATTCTTAGCTTCATCGCCAAGAACCTAGATGGCTATCTGCCCGCGATCCGGGGCCACCAGCCCGCCGATACCGCGCTGTTCGAGGTTCTGACTGATGCGCTGCAGACCGAGATGCCCAAGGCTTTCGAGGAACTTTCGCTGTCGCAAGGGATCGAGGCGTGGATGCGCGCGGTGTTTGCCTGCAACGCCTATGTCGACGAACAGGCGCCCTGGGCGCTCAAGAAGACCGATCCCGAACGAATGGAGACGGTACTGGCGACATTGTACATCGCCATCGCGCAGCTTTCGATCGCGATCTCTCCCGTCATCCCGGGCAGCGCCAAGGCGTTGCTCGATCATATGGGCGTTCCCGACGATGTCCGTTCGCTCGCTGCGATGGGCAGTCACTGGTATTCGCCGCTCGCCGAGAGCGACTATCAGGTGGGCGTACCCAAGCCCTTGTTCCCGCGCATCGATCTGCCTGCCGAAGACGCCGAGTGATGCTGGTCGATTCGCACTGCCACCTGAACTACAAGGGCATGGCCGAGCAGCAGCCTGACCTGCTCGAGCGTGCGCGTTCGTCGGGCGTCACCGCGATGCTCAACATCTCCACCCGCGCCAGCGAATGGGACGCTGTGACCGCCACCGCGCACCGCGAGGCGGATGTCTGGGCAAGCATCGGCATCCACCCGCATGAGGCCGATGCGCATGCGGATATCGACACCGCACGCCTGGTCGCACGGGCCCAAGCGGACGAGCGGGTCATCGGCATCGGCGAGACCGGGCTCGATTACTTCTACGACCATTCCGACCGCGATCAGCAGCGCCGCAGCTTCATTTCGCACATCGCGGCGTCGCGCATCACCGGCCTGCCGCTGATCGTCCACACCCGCGATGCCGAGGACGACACTGCGGCGATCCTGGCCGAAGAAATGGGGAAGGGGGGCTTCCCCGCGCTGATCCACTGCTTCACCGCCAGCGCCGATTTCGCCGCCAAGGTGCTGGACCTCGGGTTGTACATCTCGATCTCGGGCATTGTGACATTCAAGAACGCCAAGGATCTGCAGGCGGTGGCGCGCGATATTCCGGCGGACCGGCTGATGGTCGAAACCGACGCGCCGTTCCTCGCGCCGGTGCCGCACCGCGGCAAGCAAGGTGAGCCTGCGTTCGTGGCCGATACCGCGCGCTTTGTCGCGGGCTTGCGCGACGAACCGTACGAGCACCTGTGCGAAACGACGTCGCAGAACTTCTACCGCCTGTTCAACCGGGCGCGCCCATGAAGGCGATCCTGCTGGGATCGGGCACCTCAGGCGGGGTCCCGCGGATCGGCAACGATTGGGGCGCGTGCGACCCCACCAATCCGCGCAACCGCCGTTCGCGGGTGTCGATGATCGTCGAACATGCCGGCAAGCGGGTGCTGATCGACACATCGCCGGATCTTCGCAACCAGCTCCTCGCGCAGGACATCGGCGCGCTCGACGCGGTGATCTGGACCCACGACCATGCCGATCACAGCCATGGCATCGACGATTTGCGCGCGCTATATCATCGCAGCCGCAAGCCGTTACCGGGCTTTGGCAGAGACTATAGTTTACAAAGTCTTATCAGCCGTTTCGACTATGTTTTTGCAGGCGGAGACGGGTATCCTTCGATCGTGGACCCGCATGATCTGGCCGATGACCAGATCATTTGCGGCATGCGGGTGCGCTGCGTCGATCAGCCGCACGGTCCGGTGCTGTCGACCGGTCTCAGGTTCGACGCCGATGGCATGTCGATCGTCTACGCCACGGATTTTGCCAGCGTCACCGACGACATGGTCGCGCTGTATTCCGGCTGCGATGTGCTGGTGACGGATTGCCTGCGCTACGAGAAGCATCCCACGCATGCCAATCTGGAGATGGCGATGGATCTGGCGATCCGTACCGGCGCGCGGCACACGGTGCTGACCCATATGGACAAGAGCCTCGATTACGCGACCTTGTGCGCGCAATTGCCCGACGCAATCGAGCCGGGCTTTGACGGGCTGACCATCGACCTCGAGCAGGTGGCGTAATGGGCGAAAGCGAAACCGCGAGCCTGATCTACAGCCTGTTACTGCTGGTGCTGGTCGGCAGCGCCCTGGTCTCGCGCAGCCTGCCGATCGGCCAGACGCTCAAGATGGCGCTGGGCTGGCTTGGCATCTTCGCGCTGATCTTCCTGCTGGTGAGCTTTCGCCCCGAACTCAAGATGATCTGGGAGCGTGTCACCGGCGAACTCGGCCTTGGCGGCGCGCCTGCGATCACCGGCGCGCCGACGACGCTGCGCAAGGGTGAAGATGGACATTTCTGGGTCAACGCCGAGGTCAATGGTGCAGCTGTGCGGTTCATGGTCGACAGCGGCGCAAGCTTTACCGCGCTGTCGGTCGATGCGGCACGCAGCGCCGGTGTCGAGCCGGATCCGCTCAGCATGAAGGTGGTGCTCGAAACCGCCAATGGCATCGTCGAGGCCGACCGGGCTACCGTGTCGGATCTTCGCGTCGGATCGCTTGGCATGAAGGATCATGCAGTGGTGATCGCGTCTGCCTTTGGCGAGACCAATGTGCTGGGGATGAATTTCCTTTCGGCGCTGGAAAGCTGGCGGGTCGAGGGCGACAGCATGATCCTGGTGCCGCGAACCACCTTGCGCTGACATGGTATTAATTTAACATAATATATATTATCGGACTTAAACAGATGACATCCGAGACTGACCCTTCCGCCATTTCCCCGGCCGCAACCACCCCGCTCGACCGGTTGGTCACGATCATGGCGCGGCTGCGCGATCCTCAGGCCGGATGTCCATGGGATATCGAGCAGACCTTTGCGACGATCGCGCCGTACACCATCGAAGAAGCCTATGAGGTCGCCGACGCGATCGAGCGTGACGATATGGCCGCGCTCAAGGATGAGCTTGGTGACCTGCTGCTGCAGGTTGTGTTCCACAGCCGCATGGCCGAGGAAGCCGGACATTTCGCCATCGGCGATGTGATAGACGCAATCAGCGAAAAGATGGTCCGCCGCCATCCGCACATCTTCGCGGACCAGTCGGTCGAGCAATGGGATTGGGAGGCAATCAAGGCCGAAGAACGCAGCGATGGCGGCTCATCCAGCGCCATGGATGGCGTCGCATCGGCGCTGCCGGCGCTGATGCGCGCGCAGAAGCTCCAGAAGCGCGCAGCGCGCACCGGGTTCGACTGGCCCGATGTCATGGGCGCGGTCGAAAAGATCGGCGAGGAAATCGAGGAATTGCTCGATGCCGAGAGTGAAGTCGAACGGATCGACGAAGCGGGCGATCTGCTGTTCGCCGCGGTCAACATGGTCCGCCACATGGGCGTCAGCGCAGAGGACGCATTGCGCGCGGCCAATGCCAAGTTCGAGCGCCGCTTCCGCGCGATGGAAACCGATGCCGGCGATGCCTTCGCAGGACTGTCGCTCGAGCAGAAGGAACAACTCTGGCAGCGCGCGAAAGCTTCGACGCGCGGGCTATAGCGCCTGGAACCTGCCCCAGTCCTTGTCCGACAGCCGCACCGAAAGCGCCAGCTCATCGCCCTTCTCGTCCGATGTCAGCACCTCGCCATGCGCGTGCAGCCACGCCAGCCGCTGGCCATCGTGCCGGGGCAGATTGACGTCATGAATGCGGTGGCTGATCACCAGCGCAGCCGATGCTGCCCGCAACAGGTCTGACACCCCTTCCCCGGTCAGCGCCGAGATCGGGCAAACGGTGCGATCGTCGGGCATGGTTTCGGTGAGGAACGCGCACGCGTCCTCGTCCAGTATGTCCCATTTGTTCCACGCTTCGATCAAGGGCGTCGCCAGCCCCTGTTCGGCGAGCGCCGGATCGATGACAAGGCCAAGATCGGTTAGGATCGTCTCCACCGACTCCGCCTGCATTTGCGCATCGGGGTGCGCCATGTCGCGGACATGGATGACAAGATCGGCCGACAGCACCTCTTCGAGCGTCGCGCGGAACGCGGCGACAAGCTCCGTCGGAAGATCCGAAACGAAGCCCACGGTGTCAGAGAGGATAACCTTTTCCACCCCGTCCAGACGGATGGCGCGCATTGTCGGGTCGAGCGTCGCGAACAGCAGATCCTCCGCCATCACCCCGGCCTGGGTCAGCCGGTTGAACAGCGTCGACTTGCCCGCATTGGTATAGCCCACCAGCGCGATCACCGGCCAGGGTGCCTTCTGACGCCGCTCGCGGTGCAGCCCGCGGGTGCGCTTGACCTGCTCCAGCTCGCGCCGCAGCTTGGCCATGCGATCGCGGATCATGCGGCGGTCGGCCTCGATCTGGGTTTCGCCCGGGCCGCCGAGGAAGCCGAAGCCGCCGCGCTGGCGCTCAAGGTGGGTCCAGCTGCGCACCAGCCGGCCCGCCTGATAATCGAGATGCGCAAGCTCCACCTGCAGCCGCCCTTCAGCGGTCGCGGCGCGCTCGCCGAAGATTTCAAGGATCAGCCCGGTCCGGTCGATGACCTTGACCTTTAGCCGTTCCTCCAGATTGCGCTGCTGGATCGCCGAAAGGCTGCCGTCAACGATCAGCAGCTCGGCCTTTTCGTCTTCCAGGCTGGCAGCGATGATATCGACCTGCCCTCCGCCGAACAAAGTCGCAGGGCGCGCGGTGCGGATGCGGAAGGCGTGCGATGCGCACACCGAAATGCCGATCGCCAGCGCAAGCCCCCGCGCTTCTTCCAGACGCGCGTCGGAATCCACCGCGCCGCGTCGGCCGAGATCGGGATAGGCAATGACTGCGCGGGTACCGCGAACGAAATCAAGAGCGTGAGGGTCGTTCAAACTTTGCTTTTTCCTTTTGTCCGGCCCCCGAACCGCCGGTTCAATCTTCTTCGCTGTCCGTATCACCCCAGTCGCCGGTCAGATCGACCGGGGCATTGGGTTGCACGGTGGATACCGCGTGCTTGTAGGCCAGCTGTGCCATGCCTTCGCGTTCGAGCAGCATGCAGAACAGGTCATAAGCCGCGACCTTGCCCTGCAGCATCACGCCGTTGATCAGGAACATGGTCACCGGAACCCCGGTTTCCTGCACGGTACGCAAAAACACTTCCTGCAGGTTGCGGTTCTTGGCGTTCTTGGCACCCATCAGCCCCGAGAAGATCCCGAGATCGATCGGCTGGGCAGGCATGACTGTCGAAATCGCATGCTTGTAGACAAGCTGTGACTGGCCATCGCGGCGCAGCATGACCGAAAAATTGTCGAACCAGGTCACGATGCCCTGAAGCTTGACGCCCTTGACCAGAAACATGGTCACCGGGATTTTCGATTTCCTCAACGAGTTGAGGAACACATCCTGAATGTTTTGAGCCTTTTCGGTCATTTTGACCCCCGGTCTTGGTGGTGACGTTGCACCACGGTTCATGAAAAGCCTGTCCGTCACATCCGGCACGGCTGCCGCCAAAGGCCGCACCCCATACATAGTGCCGAAAGCCCCTGTCGCCAATGGCCAGTTTACCGCTTTTCCTTGCCGATCAACGGTCGTGCAACCCCAAGAGCTTGAGTTTGCGGTGCAAGGCCGAGCGCTCCATCCCGATGAACTCGGCTGTCTTCGAGATATTGCCCGAAAAGCGCCGGATCTGGATCTTGAGATATTCGCGTTCGAAGCTCTCGCGCGCCTCGCGCAGCGGCACCCCCATCAGGCTGGAAATGCCCGCGGCGCGCCCGCCATCGCCCTGCACCAGTTCGGGCGGGAGCATGTCCACATCGATCTGCGAGAGCCTGCCGCGCGGCGCCAGGATGATCGTGCGCTCGATAACGTTGCGCAGCTGGCGGACATTGCCCGGCCAGTTGTAGCTCTGCAGCGCCGCCATCGCCTCGCTGCTGGTTTCCGGCGGCGTGATGCCATGCTCGCTGGCGAAGCGCGCGACATAATGCTCGACCAACGCGGGAATGTCGTCGCGGCGTTCGGTGAGCGCCGGGATCTCGACCGGCACGACGTTCAAACGGTAGAACAGGTCTTCGCGGAAGCGTCCCTCGGCAATCTCGTGCTCCAGATTGCGCGATGTCGCCGACACGAAGCGGACATCGACCTTGATCGGTCGGGTTGCGCCCACGCGCGAGAAGCTCTGGTCGGTCAGCACGCGCAGGATCTTGGCCTGGGTGGATTCGGGCATGTCGGCGACCTCGTCGAGGAACAGCGTCCCGCCGTGCGCGCGTTCGAGCAGCCCGGATGTCGCCACCCTGCCCTGGTCCTCCTCGCCGAAAAGCTCCTGCTCGAACCGATCCGGGGTCATCCGCGCGGAGTTGACCGTGATGAACGGCCCGCCCGAACGGCCGCTCCAGCTGTGCAGCAGCCGCGCGGCGACCTCCTTGCCCACGCCTGCAGGTCCGGTGATCAGCAGCCGGCTACCGCTGTTGGCGACGCGCTTGAGCGTCGCGCGGACCGCGTTGATCGCGCTGGAGCTGCCGGTCAATTCGTCGGAAATGCCAAGTTTTTCGCGCAGCTGAGCATTCTCGCGCCGCAGCCGCGCGGTTTCGGTGCCGCGCGCGACCATATGGATCAGTCGCTCAGCCTCGAACGGCTTTTCGATGAAGTCCATCGCGCCGCGCGAGATCGCCGAAACCGCGGTGTCAATGTTCCCGTGACCCGAAAATATGATCACCGGCAGATCGGCATCGCGCGACTTGATCTCGTCGAGCAGTTCGAGCCCGTCGAGCTTGCTGCCCTTGAGCCAGACGTCGAGCAGCACCAGGGACGGGCGGCGTTCGTCGATCGCGGCGAGCGCGGCATCGCTGCCACCGGCCGAACGGCAGCTATAGCCTTCGTCCTCCAGCACGCCCGAGACCAGGTCCCGTATATCGCGCTCGTCATCAACAATCAGGATTTCCAAAGGCATAGATCAGTTGCTTTCCTCATCCTGTGCCGTGCGGCTCAGTTCGTTGTGGCGGCGGTCCGCGGTCGCGCCGATGCGCGATGCCCGGTCTGGGCTGCTGTGCCGGATGACAGGCGCGGCGTTGGCTGCATCCTGTCCGGCGCTGGCGAGCAGCAGATCGGTATCAAGACGGATGATTACGCGTGTCCCTCCGACGTCGTTCGATTCAAAGGCAAGGTCGCCGAAATGCTCCTCGACGATCTTCTTGACGATCGCGAGGCCAAGCCCGGTCCCCTTCTCGCGCGTGGTCATATAGGGCTCGACGATGCGGTCGCGGTCTGCGGGCAGGCCGATGCCGTTGTCGTCCAGCGTAAGCACCAGATACTGCGCCTGGCGCGAGACGGTGGCGGTGACGCTGCCCTGATAGACCTCGTCCGCCTGTGTCTTGGCCTCAATGGCTTCCACGGCATTCTTGAGAATGTTTGTCACAGCCTGGCCGATCTGGCGGCGGTCGCAATGCAGGTCGCTGCCCTCGTGCACGCCTTCGGCCGCAAAGCGAATGGCGGGATGCGCGACTTCCTGCAGGAAGATTGCCTGCCGCACGAGGTCGAAGAAATTCTCCTCGCGGAACACCGGCTTGGGCATCCGCGCAAAGGACGAGAATTCGTCGACCATGTTGCGCAGATCGCCCACCTGCCGCACGATCGTGTCGGTGAGCTGGCCGAAGGTCGGGTCGTCCTCGCTGACCTTCTTGCCATAGCGCCGCTTGAGCCGCTCGGCGGCAAGCTGGATCGGGGTCAGCGGGTTCTTGATCTCGTGCGCGATCCGCCGGGCGACGTCCGACCACGCTGCCTGTCGCTGGTCGACCAGCTGCTGGGTGATATCCTCAAAGGTGATCACCAGGCCATAAGGCTCGCGCACGGTGCGCACCGCCAATGTCAGCAGATCGGTTCCGCGCGAATACTGGATCACCGCCTTCTCGGTGCCGTCGCCCACCAGCCGCGCAAAGGGCGGCGCGATGCTCGACAGGGTGCAGCCCAGGCACTGCTCGGCGTCGATCAGCAACAGCCGCTGCGCGGTGCTGTTCATCAGCCGCACCATGCCCATGGGATCGACCGAAATCACGCCGGCGCTGACGGATTCGAGCACCGCCTCGGTAAAGGCGCGGCGATCGTCGAGCTGGCTGTTCGCGCGTATCAGCGCGGATGTCTGCTCGGAGAGGCGGCTCGCCATGCGGTTGAATGCCCGGCCCAGCACCCCGACTTCGTCCGTGCGGTTGGCGGTGTCCACCCTCGTTGCGAAATTGCCGGTGCTGATGTCGCGCGCGGCGCTGGCCATGTCGGTCAGCGGCCGCACCATTCGGTCGGCGAACTTGAGCGCAGCCCACAAGGCGACCGCGACCAGCAGCAGAGAAACCACGAACAGCGCGATGTTGAACTGGACCTGCAGGTTCTGCGATCGGGAGAACAGGGCCTTGTAATCGGACAGCACCGTCTGCGCCCGCTCCCACTGGCTCAGCGCCAGCTGGTTGGAGGCGCGCGCGACATACAGATACACCCTCGCCTTCTTGTCGAGTGGAGTGACCACCTCGATCCGGTCGGCTTCGGCGGATACCACCGCGGTTTCGCCCGCCTCAAGCTGCCGCACGATATCCGGTGTGACCCGGTCCGACGAGGTGCGGTTGTCGGGGTCGACGATCGCGGCGGTGCGGATCACCCCGTCATCGCCGATCTCGACAATGGCGGATTCGTTCATCTTGCGGCCGACAACCTGGAAGATATAGGCCTCGGCGAACTCCGGGCTGTCGATCCGGGTCTGCTGCAGATATTCGCGCAGATCGCTCGCCATCGCGACAGTCTCGGCAGAGACGTCGCGGCGTCCCTCCTCGTAATAGCCGCGCGCCAGGTCATTGGCGTTCTCCAGCATTCCGCGCGCGCGGTCTGAGAACCAGAACTCGACGCCATATTGGAACAATAGCGAGGTGATCACCACGACCAGCAGCATCGGGATCGAGGAGATCAGCGAGAACAACGCGACGAACCGCACGTGCAGGCGGCCTGTCCCCTGCTCGCCGCTGACACCCGCGCGGCTGATCGCAACGCGCCTGCCGATAAGTGCGAGCAGCGCCATGGCGGGCACCAGATTGCCGACCAGCAGGGTGGCGGTCACCGGAGCAGGCACCATCGCCTGGCGGCCTTGGTAGCTGCCGACCAGCCAGATCGAGAAGCCGATCATCGTGATCAACAGCACCACGCAGCCGACCTCAAGCACCGGAAACAGGCTGCCCTTGCGCATCATGACGGCAAAGCGGCGCGCAAACCGGCTTTTCCTGGGCTGGGGCAGTGCGGAAGACGCAAGCATAGTGGTGAGTTTACAACAGGTGCGTTGCCAGAATACAAGGCATTTTACTTAAGTGTTGCAGAATATCACCGCATAACGCACCCGCTTCGACGCAGGGGTCCGCTGCCGGGGCTATCAGAGGTTTGTCAGGCGGTGTTCGACCAGCTTCTTCCGCAGCGTGTTGCGGTTGATCCCCAGCATCGCGGCCGCCTTGACCTGGTTGCCGTCGCACTGGCGCATGATCGACTGCAGCAGCGGGATTTCGAACGCCGCGAGCGCGCGATCATACACCGCGCCATGTTCGGGCCGCTCGGTGAGCAGGAAGCGGTTGACCGCCTGGTCGAAGTCGCTCTCTTCGCGCCGGGGTTCGCCGCCGAGCGCCGGTTCGTCGAAAATGCTCCCCAATGCCTCGGCGGTGATCAAGTCGTCGCGGCTCATGATGACGGCGCGGAACACCAGATTACGAAGCTCGCGGACGTTGCCGCGCCAGTTGCGGCGCTGCATCGCGGCGATTGCGCTATCGTCGAAGATCCGCCGAGGCAGGCCCTCCTGCACCGCAAGCGCCAGGAAATGCTCCACCAGCGCGGGGATGTCGCTCAGCCGCTCACGCAGCGGCGGAAGCTCGATCGGCACCACGTTGATGCGGTAATACAGATCCTCGCGGAACAGCCCGGCCTCGATCAGCGGCCCGAACGGCTTATTGGTCGCCGCCAGAAACCGCACGTCGAGCTCGATCTCGCGATGCCCGCCGACGCGGGTGATCCTCCCGGTCTGCAGCGTGCGCAGCAGCCGCGTCTGCGCCTGCATCGGCATGTCGCCGATCTCGTCGAGAAACAGCGTGCCGCCATGGGCCTGCTCGAACTTGCCGATCGACTGCGTGACGGCCCCGGTGAACGCGCCCTTTTCATGGCCGAACAGCTCTGACTCGATCAGTTCGGCAGGAATCGCGGCCATGTTGACCGCAACGAACGGGCCCTGCTTGCGGTGGCCCAGCTGATGGATCGCCTCTGCCACCAGTTCCTTGCCGGTGCCGGATTCGCCAAGGATGAGCACCGACAGGTCGTTGCGCAGCACCCGGGTGATCATGCGGTAGACCGTCTGCATCGGCGCGCTGCGCCCGACGAGCGGCAGCCCGCTATCGGCAGGGTCTGCGTCCATGATGCCGCCGGAGTCGCCGCTGCGCGCGATCGCCTGAAGCACGGCGCGGATCAGTTCATCCAGATCGAAGGGCTTGGGGAAATATTCGTAAGCACCCGCCTCGCTTGCGCGTACCGCGGTATCGAGCGTGTTCTGCGCCGAAAGCACGATCACCGGCGTATCTGGATGGCGTTCGAGCACCACGCCCAGCGTGGCGATGCCATCGCCGTCCTCTAGCATCACATCGGTGAGGATCGCGGCATAGCGCTTGTCGGCGATGAGCGTGTTGCGCCGTGCGATCGAGGTGCAATGATCGACGGCGCAGCCTTCGGCCTCCAGCGCGGCGGTGATCACCTGGCTGATCGAGCGATCGTCCTCCACCAGCAAAACCGATTTGGCCATAATGATCAGTTCCCCAGGGTGGCAAGCGGCAGGAACAGCCGGAAATTGGTGAGCCCCTGCTGCGCGTCGCGTTCGTGCACGATGCGCCCGTTCATGTCGCGCACCAGCTTCTGAACCAGAGCGAGGCCCAGCCCTTGCCCGGTCTTCTTGCTGGTGACGAAGGGCGAGAAGATGTCCTCGGCGATGTCCGCATCGATCCCCGGGCCGTTGTCGCTGACCCGCACCTCGACCGGAAGCCGGATATAGCGATCGTCGCCGCGCGAGAGCCGCAGCCGCACGCCGCTGACGAACTTGGTGGTCAGGGTGATGCAGGCATCGTCCTGCCCCTCCATCGCCTCGCGGGCGTTGGTGATGAGGTTGAGCAGCACCTGCACCAGATTGTCGGCATCGGCCAGCACTGGCGGTATCGAGGGGTCGAACTGCTCGACGAAGCGTACGGTGTCGGGGTGCGCGGTCTCCACGATCTCGCGTACCCGGCTCAGCGGCTCATAGATGTTGCAGGGCCGCACCGGCGCGGCAGTGCGCCGGGTAAGCGATTGCATCTGGTCGATCAGCAGGGCGATGCGGTCCACCTCTGCGGTGATCAGCCCCGACAGGCGGCGCCCCGGCCCGTCGAGCTGCCGCTCGATCAGCTGCGCAGCGCCCTTGATCGCAGCAAGCGGGTTCTTGATCTCATGCGCCAGAATATCGGGTCCGCGCACCGCAAAGCCCTCGGCGGCGGGCTCGCTGTCGAACAGCGGCGATCCCGCGCCGGATTCGTTGAGCACCAGCAGCTGCCACCCTTCGGCCACCGGGCTGAGCGAGATATCGACCTCGCGCACGCTGTTGCGGCCGATCTGCACCCGCATGCCGTGCGCGGCCAGATTGGTGTCGGGCTGGTCGAGCGCGAGCCCGATCCGCGCATCGTCGAAGCGCAGGAACTCCGACAGATGCCGACCGATCAGCCGGCGTGCGCTTTGCTCGAGCAGGTTTTCCGCCGCCGCATTGGCTGCTGCGATCGTGCGGTCGGCGTGCAGCATGACCACAGCCATCGGCAGGCTCTGCAGCTGGGCCGCCGCATCCGGCGCGATGGCAGCGCTGGCCACCATCAGGCGGCGGCTTGACGCAGCCAGGGCCGGTAGAACTCACCCAGCATCGCTGTCACGACATCGGGATTGTCGATCTGGTTCATCTTGTTGCGCAGCTCGGCAGATCCCGGCAACCCCTTGGTGTACCAGCCCAGATGCTTGCGGGCCATCTTGACGCCAGTGTCGCTGCCATAGTGCTCAAGCATCGCGTGATAATGCTCGATGATCACGCGGTACTGCTCGTCCAGATCCGGGTCGGGCAACGTCTCGCCAGTGCGCAGCGCATGCATCACCTGCCCCAGCAGCCATGGCTTGCCATAGGCGCCGCGTCCGATCATGACGCCATCGGCGCCGCTCTGCTCCAGCGCGGTGCGCGCATCCTCGATGCTGCAGATGTCGCCGTTGACGATAACCGGAAGCTTCACCGCTGCCTTTACCTTCGCAACGAATGCCCAGTCGGCCGAGCCCTTGTACATCTGGTTGCGGGTGCGGCCGTGGACGGTGATCATCTTCGCGCCCAGATCCTCGGCAATCCGCGCAAGCTCCGGCGCGTTGAGGCTGTCATGGCACCAGCCCATGCGCATCTTGACCGTCACCGGCACCTTGACCGCCTTTACCGTCGCCTCGATCAGAGCGGCGGCCAGCGGCAGGTCGCGCATCAGCGCCGAGCCCGCATCGCCGTTGACCACCTTCTTCACCGGGCAGCCCATGTTGATGTCGATGATCGCAGCGCCACGGTCCTCGTTGAGCTTGGCAGCTTCGGCCATCTGCTTCGGACCGCACCCGGCGAGCTGCATCGACACCGGTTCTTCGACCGCATGCCAGGCCGCTTTCTGCAGCGACTGGCGCGTCTCACGGATCATCGCCTCGCTGGCGATCATCTCGGTGACGTTGAGCCCCGAGCCATAGCGCCGCACCAAAGTGCGGAACGGCATGTCGGTGACGCCGGTCATCGGCGCAAGCAGCACCGGCTCGTCGATCTGCAAGGGGCCGATCTGTATCGGCTTAAGGGCGGGTGTGTGGGTCATGATGATACGTGCCTAATATTTAGGCAGCCCCATAATCGCAAAGCGGCTGGCGGGCAAGCAGCACTTGGTTTATGCCCCGCGCCCGATGTCCGATGCAAAACCGAGCCTTTCGAGCGACACCTCCCGCACCGCCGCGCTGATCGTGGCTGCGGGCAAGGGCCTGCGCGCTGGCGGCGATGTGCCCAAGCAGTTTGCCGAGTATCGTGGCAAGCCCCTGCTCCGCCACAGCGTTGAGGCTTTTGCCAGCTGGGACGCTGCGCCTCGCATCGTTGTCGTGATCGGTGAAGGCCAGACTGCGTCGGCCAAGGCCGCGCTGGCAGGGCTGGACGGCATCGTGCTGGTCACCGGAGGCGCCGAACGCAGCGACTCGGTGCGGCTGGGCCTGCTGGCGCTTGCTGCGCAGGGTGGGATGGACCGGGTGTTCATCCACGACGCCGCCCGCCCTTCCCTCTCGCATGATGTTCTGGACCGGTTGAATGCCGCGCTGGACGCCAATCCCGGCGCGGTGCCGGTGCTGCCCGTCGTCGACAGCATCGCGCGCGGCGCCGATGGCGTCATGGAGCAGGCGGTGGATCGCGCGCATCTGTGGCGGATCCAGACCCCCCAGGCATTCCACTTTGACGCGATCCTGGCCGCGCACCTCGCTTGGTCGTCCGATCGCGCCGCCACCGATGACAGCCAGATCGCCCGAGCTCACGACCTTGCCGTCGCGCTGGTCGAAGGCGACGAGGCGTTGACCAAGATCACCTTTGCCGAGGACTTTGCCGTGTCACACCAGCCTGCTCCAGCGCCTTCCGCGATGATGGTCCGCACCGGCATCGGCTATGACGTGCATCGGCTGGCGAGCGGCGAGGAACTGTGGCTGGGCGGCTTGAAAATCGAGCATGATCGGGGACTTGCCGGCCACAGCGATGCCGATGTCGCGCTGCATGCGATCACCGATGCGCTGCTCGGTGCCATGGCACTGGGCGATATCGGCGAGCATTTTCCGCCCAGCGACCCGCAATGGCGCGGTGCGGATTCGGCGCAGTTCCTGGCGCATGCGGCATCGCTGGTCCGCGCCATGGGCGGGCAGATCGCCAATATCGACCTCACCATAATCTGCGAGGAGCCGAAAATCGGCCCGCACAAAGCTTCCATTCAGCAACGCATCGCCACCATTCTTGCGCTCCGACCGGATCAGGTGGGAGTCAAGGCGACAACGACCGAACGCCTGGGCTTCACCGGTCGCGGCGAAGGCATCGCCGCGCAGGCAGCGGCCAGCGTGATGGTTGCCGGACAACCCTGACAGGACAACAGACATGACACGAACGACACTGATGACCCGATCCGCAGCGGTGCTGGCCATGGCCGGGGCGCTGGCCGCCCAGACCGCTGCTGCGCAAACTGCCGCGTGCCTCTCAAACAGCCAGGCACAGTCGCTCGCGGTGGCGGCTTTGCCCGATGCGCTGTCGAGCGCGCGCCGGGCCTGCCTGCCGCATCTGCCAGCAGCGTCTGCCCTCACCCGCTCGTCCACCAAGATCAGCCAGGTCTATCAGCCTGCCGCTGACAGGGCCTGGCCGGTGGCCGGACGCGCCTTCCTGGCGGCGGTGGAACTGCCCTTGCCGCCGGGGAGCGATCCGCAGATCTTCCGTCCGCTGCTCACCGCGGCGATCACCGCGCTGGTCGAGCAGGAGATCAAGCCAGAAAATTGCAACGCGGTGGAGGAATTCTACAGCGCGCTCGAGCCGCTGCCGCCCGAGAACATGGGCAAGTTGTTGATCGCGCTGATGAAGCTGGACGAGACCTCGAAAAAGCCTGGCGAGACCAGCAAGAACCCCTTCACCCTGTGCAAGGATTCCGCGAAGTGAAAGGCCTGCTGCCATCGCTGCTGATGGATCTTGCCGAGCGGGTGGTGACCGAGAATATCACCGCCGGCCGCCGGATCGTGCTGGCGGAAAGCTGCACCGGCGGACTGGTGTGCGCGGCGATCACTGAAATTCCCGGCAGCTCGGATGTGCTCGATCGCGGCTTCGTGACCTATTCCAACGATGCCAAGATCGAATCGCTCGGGGTCAGCGCCGAGCTGATCGACACCTTCGGCGCGGTCTCGCCCGCCGTCGCCTGGGCGATGGCGCGCGGCGCGCTGAAGCATTCGGATGCGGATGTTGCGGTGGCGATTACCGGCGTGGCCGGGCCCGGTGGCGGCACCGAGAGCAAACCTGTGGGCACGGTGGTGTTCGCCTGCGCGCTGCGCGGCCAGAGCGAGAACGACATCACCGCCGAGCAGAAGAATTTCGATCCCACGCTCAGTCGCGCGGAGATTCGTCAGGAAGCGACGATGGCCGCGCTCGAACTGCTGTTGCCGTAAAGCTCTTCGGCGCGGGTTTCGAACGCGCTAACCATCTTGCGGAACGCGCGGTCAAAATACTGGCCGGCCAGCGTTTCGAACAGCCGGTTCTTGAAGGTGAACGACACGTAGAAGTCGACGGTGCACCCGCCCTTGCCGTCGCTGGCGAACTGCCAGATGTTTTCGAGGTTCTTGAGCGGGCCGTCGAGATACTCGACCTCGATCCGCTCACCGGGCACCTTGCGCACCAGCGAGGTGAACTTCTCGCGTAATTGCTTGAAGCCGACCACCATGTCGGCCACCATCTCGGTGTCGCTGTCCGATTTGACCCGGGTTGCGATCACCCAGGGCAGAAACTCGGCATAGCGCGCGACGTCGGCGACCAGATGATACATCTGCTCGTGACTCCAGGGCAGATGCCGGGTCTCGCGGTGCGATGGCATCCGGGGCCTCTTACCGTGCCGCCTGCCGTGCCAGCTTTGCCTCGCGCGCGGCGCGCATCTGGGCAAAGTCCTCGCCGGCATGATAGCTCGACCGGGTCAGCGGGCTGGATGCGACCTGCAAAAAGCCCTTGGCACGCGCGATCGCCGCATAGGCATCGAATGCCTTGGGGGTCACGAAATCGATGACCTTGGTGTGGCGCGGCGTGGGCTGCAGATACTGGCCCATGGTCAGGAAATCGACATCGGCAGAGCGCATGTCGTCCATCACCTGGTGCACCTCGAGCCGTTCTTCGCCCAGGCCGAGCATGATGCCCGACTTGGTGAAGATCGACGGATCGAGCCTTTTGACCATCTCGAGCAGCCGGAGCGAGGCGTAATAGCGCGCGCCGGGACGGATGGTGGGATAGAGCCGGGGCACGGTTTCCAGATTGTGGTTGTACACATCGGGCCGGGCGGTGACGATCGCCTCGACCGCGGCTTCGTGCTTGTTACGGAAATCGGGGGTCAGGATCTCGATCGTCGTCTTGGGCGTGGTCCGCCGCAGCGCCTCGATCACCTTGACGAACTGGCTCGCGCCGCCATCGGCAAGGTCGTCGCGATCGACCGAGGTGATGACGATATGCTCGAGCCCCATTTGCGCTGCCGCATCTGCGACGTGCTGGGGTTCCTTGGTGTCGACCATGCGCGGCATGCCGGTCTTGACGTTGCAGAAAGCGCAGGCGCGGGTGCACACATCTCCCAGGATCATCACCGTGGCGTGTTTCTTGGTCCAGCACTCGCCGATGTTGGGGCACGCCGCCTCTTCACACACGGTGTTGAGGTTGAGATCGCGCATCAGCTTGCGGGTTTCGTTGAAACCCTTGCTGGTGGGTGCGCGAACGCGGATCCAGTCCGGCTTGCGGACACGGGCGGGACGGCCTTCGGGGCTCTCGATGGGCGTGACTTCGTTCATGACTGGCGCTTTAGCGCAGGCCCCCGCGCACTTCCACTGGTAAAAGCGCCCGCCTGCCCACACTTATGCCCGAGGCTGCGCGATGACGGCCAGTCCAAAGCGGGGAATCCATGACATCTCAAAGCCTTCTCGACCTGCCCGATGATCTCGACGCCGTGCTGGCCGATGTCTGGCAGCGGCTGGGCCGCGCCGCCAAGGACCGCCGCGCCCCGATGCATACCCCTGTCGTCGCGACGATCACCGGGGACGGCGTTCCGAGCCAGCGGGTGATGGTGCTGCGCGCCTTCGACCGGGCGTCGGCGACGTTGCGCTTTCATACCGATTCCCGCGCGGCCAAGGTCGATCAGATCGGCGATGGCAGCCCGGTCTCGATCCTGGGCTATGATCCCGCAGCCAAGCGCCAGTTCCGCCTGTCGGGCGTGGCGCGGATAGAAACCGATACTGCCGCAGCCGATCAGGCCTGGGGTGAAGCGACGCTGTTTGCGAGGCGCTGCTATCTCGCCGATCCGGCTCCGGGCACGGTATCCGACGTGCCGGTTTCAGGGCTGCCCGCAGAGATCGAGGGCCGCAAGCCCGAGGATGACGAAGAGGTCGCCCCCGGGCGCGCCAATTTCGCGCTGCTGATGGCGAAAATCGACACGATCGAATTCCTGCATCTCGCGCACACCGGACACCGCCGCGCGCTGTTTCACCGCGCGCCTGACGGCCAATGGCAGGGCAAGTGGCTGGTGCCATGACGATTGCTTTTGACCCGCCGAAGCGCCATTTTCGGGAATGACCAAGGAAACGCCCCCCAACATCGCCCTGCTGATCGATGCAGACAATGCCAGCCCGTCCGGGATCGATCCGGTGCTGACCGTGCTGGCGGAACTGGGCACGGTGAACATCCGCCGCGCCTACGCCAACTGGCGCAAGCCCGCGCTCAAGGGCTGGGCGGATATCGTCCACAAGTTCGGCATCGAGCCCCAGCAGCAGTTCGACCTGACCAAGGGCAAGAACGCCACCGACATGAAGATGACGATCGATGCGATGGACCTGCTGTTCCGGGGCCGGGTCAACGGCTTCGGTATCATGAGTTCGGACAGCGATTTCATGCCGCTCGCCCAGCGCATCCGCCAGGACGGCCTGCCCGTCTATGGCTTTGGCGGCGACAAGACGCCCGAAGCGTTCAAGCAGGCCTGCACCCGGTTTATCGATGTGAACGCGCTGATCAAGGTGCAGGGGGCTGAGAAGAAAGCCGACAACGCCGCTGCCGCCAGGAGCAGCGCCAAGCCGGACCCCAAGCCCGCTGCAGGCGGCGCAAGCATCGACGAGGACGTGATCCAGCTGCTGATCGATGCCTATCAGGCCAGCAAGCGCGACGAGCGCGGCTTTGCGTCGCTCAGCGAAGTCGGCAAGATCGCGGGCAACCGGTCCAGCTTCGACGTCCGCAACCATGGTTTCCCACGTCTGCTCGACATGTTCGAAGCTTCGCCGCAGTTCACCACCGAGCGCCGCGAGAACGGCGGGCTGTTCGTCAAGCGCCTGCGCTGATCTTGCTCAGACGGTCGGTATGGTGCCGCCGTCGATGACATGTTCGGTTCCGGTGATGCTGCCCGCGCGGTCCGATACCAGAAAAGCGATCAGGCTTGCCACTTCCGCTGGGGTCGACGGCCGTCCGATGGGAATGCCGCCAAGCGAATCCATGATCATCCTGCGGCCTTGCTCGATGTCGCCTCCGGCCTGCTCGGCAAGCCGCGTTGCAAGGTCGATCGACGCTTCGGTCTCGATCCAGCCCGGCGACACCCTCACCACGCGCACCCCATGCGGTGACACCTGTCTGGAGAGGCTCTTGCTGTAGGTCGAGAGCGCCGCCTTGGCTGCGGCATAGGCGGTCGTCGCCTCGGGCAACGGCAACCGGCTCTGGATCGAGGTCACATGGACCACGACGCCCTGCCCCCGGCTGACCATCCCCGGGACCAGAGCGCGATCAAGCCGCACCGCTGGCATCAGGTTGAGATCGATCTCGCTTGCCCAGATAGCATCGCTCAGCGCTTCGAACCCACCGGTCGGCGCGGACGAGCCACCCAGCATGTGAACGATGATGTCGGCACCGCCCATGCGTTCGTGGACTTCCGCCGCGAGCGCGGCGCAGCCGTCCGCGTGTTTGAGGTCGCTGGCAAAGAACGGAACATCGTTCCAATAGTCTGGCCGGGTGCGGGCGGTGGTCAGCACCTCGGCGCCAAGCTCGCAAAACAGCGCGACCGTTGCGGCGCCCGCGCCGCGTGTGCCCGAGGTGATCAAGGCCCGCTTACCGGTGAGGTCGATGAACCGCCCCCCGCCCGCGTCCGGACCCTGCGATCCCGCGCTCATGGCGTGATCTCCAGCGCGGTGATCTGCTCTCCGCTGATGGCGAACAGGTAGCGCAGATCGACCGGACTGCCGGGGAAGTTTCCGGCAAGATGGCTGGTGACCACGATGCGATCACCTTCCCGGGTCATCGAAAAAGGCTCGACCGTGTAGCTGAAGGCGCTTGCGGTATCCTGCTTCCAGGTTCGGATGGCATCACCGCCGACATGGGTTCTTCCCTCATCGCGGACGATGGCATGCGGTGCAAAGCATTGGACGACAGCTTCGGCGTCCCGCTCGCGGTCGGCGGCAAAATATCTGGAAATGCTCTCGGGCAGGTCGATTGCCATATGGGGTCTCCATCTCGTGCAGCCATGTTCAGGCGGCTTCTAGCCGCTGGGCTGTGTCTGCAATTTAGCGATGGACCTTTGATCTGATAATCGGGATAAACCTGGACATGACATTGCGGAAAACAGGACAATGATCCGGCACAATCTCGTCGAGCTCGATTGCATTCTTGCGGTTGCGCGCTGCGGCTCCTTCCGCGGGGCTGCGCTTGATCTGGACATGTCGACCACCGCGCTGAGCAACGCCGTCGCCAAGCTCGAACGTCAGCTCGGCGTCCGGTTGTTCAACCGCACCACCCGCAGCGTGTCGCTCACCCAGGCAGGCCGCGGTTTTGTCGAGCAGGTATTCCCTGCGCTCCAGGACATTCGCGAGGCGATGGACATTGCCAGCTCGCAGCAGGTGACACCTTCAGGGACATTGCGGATCAATGCCTTCGCCACGGCTGCGCGCGAGGTCCTCGCGCCGCTTGTGCTGCGCTTTCTCCGCGAACATCCGCAGGTGCATGTCGATCTGGTAACCGAAGGGCGGATGGTCGACATCGTCGCCGACGGGTTCGATTTCGGCCTGCGCAATGCCAACCTTGTCCCCAGCGACATGATCGCGATCCCGCTGGGCCCGCCCCAGCGCCACGCCGTGGTCGCCACCCCGGGCTATCTGCGCGCTTATGGTACCCCGCTGGTCCCTGCCGATCTGCTTGGCCATGCGTGCATTCGGGTGAGGCTTCCCAATGGTTCGTTCTATCGCTGGCATTTTGAGAGCCAGGGCGAAGCGGTGCAGATCGACGTGACCGGTCGCATCGCGCTGGACGAGGCGAGCCTTGCGCGGATCGCGGTGCTGGAAGATGTCGGGCTCGGGTTCTTCATGGAATCCGACGTCCGCGAGGATATCGCTGAGCAGCGGGTGAACCGTGTGCTCGAAGACTGGACACCGCCGCTCGCACCCTTGAGCCTCTATTACCCGAACCGGCGCAACCCGTCTGCGGCGTTCAAGGCGTTTGTCGACCTCGCGCGCGACTTCGGCCGCCGCCGAAGGTGAAGGTTACCCGGCTGGAATGCGGCCGAGCCCTCGCCTCATTCCCACTCGATCGTGCCGGGCGGCTTTGACGTGTAGTCGTAGACCACGCGGTTGATGCCCTTGACCTCGTTGATGATCCGCGTCGCGGTGCGCTGCAGGAAGCTTGAGTCGAACGGATAGATGTCTGCGGTCATGCCGTCGGTACTGGTCACGGCGCGCAGCGCGCAGACGTTGTCATAGGTGCGGCCATCGCCCATCACGCCCACGGTCTTGACCGGCAGCAGCACGGCAAACGCCTGCCAGATCGCGTCGTACAGGCCGGCGTTGCGGATCTCGTCGAGATAGACCGCATCGGCCTTGCGCAGGATGTCGCAGCGCTCACGCGTGACCTCACCAGGGATGCGGATGGCAAGACCGGGGCCAGGGAACGGATGGCGACCGACGAACACGTCGGGCAGGCCAAGCTCGCGGCCCAATGCGCGCACCTCGTCCTTGAACAGCTCGCGCAAGGGTTCGACCAGCTTCATGTTCATGCGTTCGGGCAAGCCGCCGACATTGTGGTGGCTCTTGATCGTCACAGACGGCCCGCCGGTGAACGAGACGCTTTCGATGACATCGGGGTACAGTGTGCCCTGCGCCAGGAACTCCGCGCCGCCGATCTTGCGGGCTTCGGACTCGAACACATCGATAAAGGTCTTGCCGATGAACTTGCGCTTGAGTTCAGGATCAGTGACCCCGGCGAGGCCTCCCATGAATAATGCTTCGGCCTGCACGTGCACCAGCGGGATGTTGTAATGCCCCTTGAACAGGCTGACGACCTGGTCGGCCTCGCCCAGCCGCATCAGCCCGTGATCGACGAACACGCAGGTCAATTGGTCACCGATCGCCTCGTGGATCAGCACCGCAGCCACCGCGCTGTCGACTCCGCCCGAAAGACCGCAGATCACGCGCGAGGTGCCGACCTGCTCGCGGATCTCGGCGATCTTGGCGGCCTTGAACTCGGCCATCGACCAGTCCCCCCGGCAGCCGCAGACATGCCGGACGAAGTTGGCGATCAGCTTGCCGCCATCGGGGGTGTGCACGACCTCGGGGTGGAACTGCATCGCGTAGAAGCAGCGCTCGTCATCGGCGATCACCGCGAACGGCGCGCCGGGGGATGATGCGACTGCACGGAAGCCGGGAGCGAGCGCGGTGACCTTGTCGCCATGGCTCATCCACACCTGATGCGCCTCGCCTTCCTTCCACAGCCCGTCGAACAACCGGCAGCGGTCGGTGATCTCGATGAACGCGCGACCGAATTCGCCGCCCTTCTCGCCGCCACCTTCGACCATGCCGCCCAATTGCTGGGTCATCGTCTGCTGGCCATAGCAGATCCCCAGGATCGGCAGGCCCGATTGCAGGATCGCTTCCGGAGCGCGCGGGCTGCCGTCTTCGGTCACCGATGCCGGACCACCCGAGAGGATAATCCCCTTGGGCTTCATCCGGTGAAATGCCGCTTCCGCTCTGCTGAACGGGGCAATCTCGCTGTACACCCCCGCCTCGCGCACCCGGCGTGCGATAAGCTGCGTCACCTGGCTGCCGAAATCGACAATCAGAACGGATTCGTCATGGGCTATGGTCATGGTCTGCCGATAGTTGGGGCAACGCGGCGAGTCTACCCTGCTGTCTCGGCCAGCATCGCCCGCAGGTCCGTCTTCAATATCTTGCCGATATGGCTGCGCGGAAGTTCGTCGATCGGGTGGAGCGCGGAGAGGCGCTGGGTCTTGCCCAGTTCGGCGTTGACGGTGGCGAGCAGCTGATCGAGGTCGAGCGCATGGTCCGGCGCCGCGACCACGAAGCCCACCGGGGTTTCGCCCCAGCGCTCCGACGGCATCCCGACGACCGCGGCATCCGCGACACCAGGCTGTTGCATCAGGATTTCCTCGAGGTCCTTGGGGTAGATGTTGAACCCGCCCGAGATGATCATGTCCTTGGCGCGCCCGACGATCTGGACGAAGCCGTCCTCGTCGACGATGCCAATATCGCCCATCTTGAACCACAGATTGCCGTCCGTATCGCGCCATTCCATGTCGCGCGTCTTGTCGGGCTGGTTCTTGTAGCCGCTCATCATCGTCGGCGAGCGACCCACCATCTCGCCTTTGGATCCCGGTGGCAGTTCCCTGCCCTCTTCGTCGATGACCTTGAGGTCGTGTCCCTTCACCGGCTGGCCGACGGTGTGCAATTTGTCGGGGAAGTTGTGCGCCTGGAGCATGCACACCACCCCGCCCTCGGTCATTCCGTAGATTTCGACCAGACCGCCGGGGAAGCGGCGCAGCGCTTCTGCCTTGAGCTCTGCACTGAACGGGGCGCTGGTGCAGAACTTGACCTGCATCGATGACAGATCATGCGAATCGAACGCCGGGTCGGACATCAGCCGTTGGTACTGCACCGGCACCAGCATGGTGTGGGTGGCGCGCATGGCCTGGGCGGCATTCAGCCATTGTCCGGAATCGAACTTGCCCATCAGCCGCACCATGCCGCCATGCACGATAGTGGGCAGGAACACCGCGAGCGTGGTGTTCGAATAGAGCGGGGTGGAAAGGATCGCGCGTGCCTGTTCGCTATAGATCGCCTGGAACCCCGCGACCGACTGCCGCCAGCGCATGGCGTGCGAATGCACGATGCCCTTCGGGGTCCCGGTGGTGCCGCTGGAATAGATGATGTTGAAGGCATCGCCCGGCTGCGGCGGAGCGATGTCGGGCACGGAGCCTTCCGGCGCCATCCATTCGCTCAGCGAAGGCGTTTCACCGGCCGCGGCATCGAGCATGACATGGCGCGCCGTCCCCAGATCCACTCCGCTGGCGAGCAGTTCGGCGCGCTTGTCGCCATCGATGAACAGGTGGATCGCGCCGGAATCGGCGAGCATGTTGGCGAGCTGGCGCGGCGTTGCGCTGGTGGTGAGTGGCGCAGCACAGCCGCCGGCGCGGATCGCCGCCAGATAAGCTAGCGCATAAGGGATGCCGGTGGTGCCGAGAATCGCGACCGCCTGTCCACGCTGTAGGCCATCGGCGATCAGCTGCGCTGCGATGCGGTCGACCTGGCCCGACAGCGCGCCCCAGCTGATGCGGTGATACCCGTCATCGAGCGCGATGGCATCGGGCTGAAGCGTTCCCCATGCCGCAACAATCCCCGGCCAGTTGCCGAATTCGCGTTCGAGCTCTGCTGTAATGTCCATCCAAATCCTCTCCCGGCGGCTTGAGCGCCACCTGCTTGAGGCAAGTTATGCCCAGAGCGGCATCACGAGGAAAGCGGCAATCGCAGGGACGACAGCCTGACGGCCGATCAGTTGGCCACCGCGGCGACAAAGGTGTTTTCCACCCAGCCGCTAAGGCACGGGCCGGCATAAGGCTGCTTGGTGCGAACGGGCCTCGTCACCCCGCAATCGACCGCTGCGATGGGGGCTGCCTCATCCGTTGGCGGCGCAGCTGCGCCTTCGGGAGCGGCCTGGCTGCTGGGCGATGGTCCGACCACGACCCCAAGCCATTGCTGGTCGAGGCTGCGGGTGCAGACAAAGACATGGGTGTCGTCGGTGAGTGCGCCGACCTGCTTGGCGCCATCGAACGGAGCATCGCGTACCGGCAGTTCGCCCCCGCGCAATCCGCCGACGCGGCCGCGTCCCTGGCAGGCGGCAAAGCGCGTTCCGCCCTCGCCGATGCTCACCGGGCGCGCGGTCGGGCTGGCGTCGGACGCGCCCAGCCGCTCGCCAGCGGCCTGACCGCCCGGCTCGCGCTTGCTCGCCGGTTCGGGGTCGGCGCATCCGGACAGCACCAGAAAGGGCAGCAGCACGGCGATCAGAGGCAGCGGATTGGCTTTCATGGTTCCGGTTATAGGTGATCGCCCGGGTCATACAAGCAAGCTGCGGCGGAGGGATCGTGGCAGGTCGTTCCGCAGCGTCTGTGGCACGCTAAAATATGTGCAAAAACGACCAGTTCCGCTTGGGTTTCGGGTCTCGCGCGGCTATGACGCAACGATGACAGACACTCCCAGCACTTCCACCGAGAATAACCAGAACCCGGCCAACACCAACAGCTATGGCGCAGATTCGATCAAGGTCCTCAAGGGCCTGGATGCGGTGCGCAAGCGCCCGGGCATGTACATTGGCGATACCGACGATGGATCAGGCTTGCACCACATGGTGTTCGAGGTTTCGGACAACGCCATCGACGAGGCGCTCGCCGGCCATTGCGACCGCGTGCTGATCACGCTCAACCCCGACAATTCGGTGACGGTCGAGGATAACGGCCGTGGCATCCCCACGGGAATCCATACCGAAGAGGGCATCTCGGCGGCCGAGGTCATCATGACACAGCTGCACGCGGGCGGAAAGTTCGAGAACACCAGCGACGACAATGCCTACAAGGTTTCCGGCGGCCTGCACGGCGTGGGCGTCAGCGTCGTCAACGCGCTGTCGGAATGGCTCGAGCTGCGCATCTGGCGCGACGGCCAGGAACACTGGATGCGCTTTCGTCACGGCGATTCCGAAGCGCCGCTGAAGGTCATGGGACCTGCGCCCGAGGGAAAGAAGGGCACGCAGGTCACCTTCCTGTTTTCGCAGGACACGTTCAAGAACGTCACAGAATATGATTTCGAGAAGCTCGAGCACCGCTATCGTGAGCTCGCGTTCCTCAACTCGGGCGTCCGCGTCATCCTGCGTGATGAGCGCCACGCCGAGCCCAAGGAGCACGACCTGTATTACGAGGGCGGGATTGCCGCGTTCGTCAAATGGCTCGATCGAAACAAACAGCCGCTGATGCCCGATCCGATCGCGATTTCCGGGTCGCGCGATGATGTCACCATCGACGTCTCGCTGGAGTGGAACGACAGCTATTACGAGAACGTGCTGTGCTTCACCAACAACATACCACAGCGCGACGGCGGCACGCATCTGGCGGCCTTCCGTGCCGCGCTGACCCGCACGCTCAACAGCTACGCGGAAAAGTCGGGGCTGCTGAAGAAGGAAAAGGTCTCGCTCACCGGCGATGACATGCGCGAAGGCCTGACAGCGATCGTCTCGGTCAAGCTTCCCGACCCCAAGTTCAGCTCGCAGACCAAGGACAAGCTTGTCAGCTCCGAGGTTCGCCAGCCGCTCGAAAGCCTGATGGCCGACAAGATGGCCGAGTGGCTCGAGGAAAACCCCGCGCACGCCAAGTCGATCGTCGCCAAGATCATCGATGCCGCAGCGGCCCGCGAGGCCGCCAAGAAAGCGCGCGAACTCACTCGGCGCAAGGGCGCAATGGACATCGCTTCGTTGCCCGGCAAGCTTGCCGACTGCCAGGAGCGTGACCCTGCCAAGTCCGAACTGTTCCTGGTCGAGGGTGACTCGGCAGGCGGATCGGCCAAGCAGGGCCGCGACCGCCATTATCAGGCGATTTTGCCGTTGAAGGGCAAGATCCTCAACGTCGAGCGTGCGCGCTTCGACCGGATCATCTCGTCGAAGGAAGTCGGCACGCTGATCCAGGCGATGGGCACCGGCATTCGCGATGATTTCAACATCGAGAAACTGCGCTATCACAAGATCGTGATCATGACCGACGCTGACGTCGACGGCGCGCATATCCGCACGCTGCTGCTCACGTTCTTCCATCGTCAGATGCCCGAGATCATCCGCGCCGGGCATTTGTACATCGCCCAGCCGCCGCTGTACAAGGTCGCCAAGGGCAAGAGCGAGGTGTATCTCAAGGACAATGACGCGCTCGATCAGTATCTGGTCGATGCAGGGCTGCAGGGCCGTATTCTCGAGACGGTAGAGGGCGCGCGCGGCGGCGATGATCTTCGCGAACTGGTCGAGCACGCCCGGCGCATGAAGAGCCTGATGACCTACGTCCCGCGCCGTTACGATCCTCTGATTATCGAGGGGCTGGCGCTTGCCGGGGCACTTTCGCCCGATATGCCGGACAGCGACAGGCTCGCCGCGGTCAACACCGCGACGGCCTGGATGGGTGGGGCCGATCCTGAGGCGCGCTGGACGGGTGAACTGTCCGTCGAGGGCGGCTATCATCTCGAGCGTTGGTGGCGCGGGGTAACCGACCATCACGTCGTCGACCTGCCCTTCCTCAACAGCGCCGAGGCGCGCAAGCTGCACAGGGTGGCGGGCGAATTCGCCCCGATGTACCTGAACCCGAGCAGACTGGTCAAAGCGGGCGCCGCTGCGCCGACCGAGAGCGAAATCGATGGCGATGAAGCGGATGACGCCGTCACCGTGGCCACCGGCGTGACGATCAATCGGCCTTCGGTTCTGCTCGAAACGATCCTCGCGGCTGGGCGCAAGGGGCTGGCCATCGCCCGCTACAAGGGGCTGGGCGAGATGAACGCCGAGCAGCTGTGGGAAACCACGCTCGATCCCAACCATCGCTCGCTGCTGCAGGTCAAGGTCGACGACGCCGACATCACCGACGAGGTTTTCACCCAGCTGATGGGCGATATCGTCGAGCCGCGTCGCGAGTTCATCCAGGAGAATGCGCTCAACGTCGCCAATCTGGATGTCTGAGCGCTTCGGGCGATGCGGCGGGTCCGGACAGCGCGCATGAGCGCGCTGCATCCGGTCTACCGGGTCGCCCAGAAGGTCCGGCTGGTCTATTGGCGGGTGTTCAAGCCGCGCACCTACGGCGTCAAGGTCGTCGCACTGGGCGATGGCGGCACCGTCATGCTCGTGCGACACAGCTATCAGTCGCGCGACCTGTTCATGCTACCCGGTGGAGGCATCCATCGCGGCGAGACCGTGCTGGCCGCGGCGGAGCGCGAATTGCGCGAGGAGACCGGCTGCAGGCTTGGCAATGCGCGGATTCATGGGGAATTCTTCTCCGCTGCCGAGGGCGCGCGCAATCACATCACCGTTGTGACCGGCACGGCCTCGGGCGAACCTTGCGTCGATGGGCGCGAGATCATCGAGGCGGCTTTCGTTCCGCTTGACCTCCTGCCCGCCAACATCGCACCTGCCAGCCTGCGCCGCCTGATTGAGGTGCGCGACGGCCTGCCGCCAGCAGCTGAGTGGTAGGATAGCAGCTGCATTCAGCTGAATGGCAGCTCGGGCTGGCGCAGATCGGTCTCTTCCTCTTCCTCGGCGCTCGACAGGCCCGACAAGGTCAGCCCCAGCAGCCTGATGCCGTTCTGCAGCGGCAGGATCTGATCGACCAGCGCCTGGCCGATCTGGCCGAAGGCTGCGCGGTCCGGCACCGGCTGGCCGAGCGAACGGGCGCGGGTAATCGTCTGGAAGTCGGCATAGCGCGCCTTCAAGGTCACGGTGCGCCCCTGCGCCTCGTTGCGTTCGACGCGTTCCCACACGATGTCGGCGATGCTCTCCAGCGCGTCACGCAATCCCGATTCGGTCCAGATATCCTCGCCATAGGTCCGTTCGCCGCCGATCGACTTGCGGATCCGGTCGGGGCGTACCGGGCGGTGGTCGATCCCGCGCGCGGCGCCGTGCAGATAGCTTCCCCAGCTGCCGAAATGCGCAAGCAGCCATTGCTCGGTCTTGTCCGCCAGATCGGCGCCGGTGACGATGCCGAGGCCCGCCATCTTTTCCGCGGTGCGCGGGCCGACGCCATGAAAGCGCTTGATCGGCAGTGCGGCGACAAAGGCAGATCCCTGTTCGGGGCGGATCACGCACAGGCCATCGGGCTTGTTCTGGTCACTCGCCAGCTTGGCGATGAACTTGTTGTATGACACGCCCGCGCTTGCGGTCAGTCCGGTCTCGCGCGCGATATCGGCGCGGATCATCTGCGCGATCTGCGTCGCCGATGCGATGGCGTGCTTGTTGATGCTGACGTCGAGATACGCCTCGTCGAGCGACAGCGGTTCGATCAGATCGGTGTGCCGGGCAAAGATGGCGCGGATCTGGCGCGAGACCTGCTGATAGACATCGAAACGCGGCTTGACGAACAGCAGGTCGGGGCAGCGCCGCAGCGCGGTGACCGATGGCATTGCCGAGCGCACCCCGAAGGTCCGCGCCTCATAGCTGGCCGCGGCCACCACACCCCGCCGTGAGGAGCCTCCAACCGCGACGGGCCGCCCGCGCAGCGCCGGGTTGTCGCGCTGTTCGACGCTCGCAAAGAAGGCATCCATGTCGATGTGGATGATCTTGCGCAGCGGCGGATCATGGGGGTCTGGCATGCTGGCAGAGAAATAGAAGTGCGACAGGCGGTTGGCAATCGCGGCCGCAACGCCCATTATGATGCAATGCACAATAACCAGTTAGCAGAACCGGCGCCCAGAGCTGCCTTGGCGCCGACCACGGAGTTTCCGCTGGGCCCGCGCGAGCTCGTGGCGATGATGGCCGCCTTGATGGCGCTCAATGCGCTGGCGATCGATGCCATCCTTCCGGCATTCCCCGCGCTGGGCGAAGCGTTCTCCGTCACCGATCCTAACAACCGGCAGTACATCATCAGCAGCTACCTGATGGGCATGGGTCTGGGGTCGCTGTTCTACGGTCCGATCGGCGACAGGTTCGGTCGCAAGCCGGTGCTGCTGTTTTCGGTTGCGATGTATGTCGTGTTCGGTCTCGCCTGCGCGTTTGCACCCGATTTCGACACGCTGCTGTTGCTGCGCTTCGCACAAGGGTTTTCTGCGGCGGCAATGGGCGTGCTGGTGGTCTCTGTGATCCGCGACATCTTTTCCGGCGACCGGATGGCGCGGTTCATGTCGATCATCTTCATCGTCTTCATGGCGGTGCCTGTGATCGCGCCGACCATCGGCCAGCTGATCCTGTATTTCGCCGAATGGCAGTTCATCTTCATCCTGCTGACCGTGATGGGCACCGCGGTGGGGGTGTGGGTGTTCCTGCGGCTTCCCGAAACGCTGAAGCCCGAAAACGTCATCCCGATCCGGCTCGACACGATCGGCAGCACCTGGTTCAAAGTGGTGTTCAACCGCACCGGCTTTGGCCACGTCGCCGCCGGCGGCCTGCTGATGGGGGCGATGTTCGGCTTCCTCAACAGCTCGCAGCAGATCTTTTCAGAAGTGTTCGGCGCGCGCGAGATTTTCCCGTATGCCTTCGCCGCAGTCGCAGGATCGATGGCGCTTTCCAACTGGTTCAACAGCCGCATCGTCGAGCGCTTCGGCGCACGCCGCGTGTCGCAATCGGCGTTGCTGGCGTTCCTGGTGCTGTCGGCGATGCAGATCGGCGCAGCGTTGATCCCGGGCGAGCCGATGGCGCTGTTTCTGGCGATTGTCGCTCTCAACATGGCGATGATCGGCTTTATCGGCGCCAATTTCGGGTCGATTGCGATGGAACCGTTCGCCAAGATGGCAGGTGCGGCCTCGTCCTTCCAGATGGCGTTTCGCACTGTGCTGGGCACTGCGATCGGCGCCTTTGTCGGCCAGGCCTTCGATGGAAGCACGCTTCCGATGGCACTGGGCTTTCTCGTCTGCGGCATCGCGGCGCTTGCGGTGATCTTTTGGGCCGAGCGCGGCAAGCTGTTCGCGCGCCCGGGCACCTGTCCCAAATCGCCGATGTAGGTTGGACACAAAAAACCCCGGCGGGTGAGGCCGGGGTTTTTCTGGATCAACCGTGCGGGTTGAGGATGTCGTCGTCGGGTACCTCGACGATGCCCTTGCCCAGATGGCTCGCCTTGTAGCCATAGAGGTAATAGATCACCAGGCCGACAGCAGCCCACGCAGGCAGCACGATCATCGCCTCGAACGGCAGGTTGAGGAACAGGAAGATGCATCCTGCGATCGTCGCCGGTCCGACCAGCCACAGGGCCGGCGTACGGAACAGCCGCTCGCGATCGGGATCGGTCTTGCGCAGCATCATCACCGCAATTGCCACCATCATGAACGCATAGAGCGTTCCGGCATTGGCGATATCGGCAAGCTGTCCGACCGGCAGGAACGCTGCGGCAAAGGCCACGATCGCACCCGTGATCGCGGTGACGACATAGGGCGTCTTCCACTTGGGGTGGATCTTCGACAGGCCTTCGGGCAGCAGGCCATCGCGCGCCATCACGAAGAAGATGCGGGTCTGGCCGAACAGCAGGATCAGGATCACCGAAGGCAGCGCGATGAAGGCCGCGATGCCCAGCATGTTGCCCACGCCGCTGAAGCCGATCTTGCGCAGCACGTGCGCCAGCGCCTCGTTCGAGCAGACCAGCATTTCGGAATATTCGGGCAGCGCGCACTGGCGGGCGAGTTCTTCAGAGCCTGCGGGGAACGGAACGCCGTTCGGGCCCATGATCGGCTGGCCGCCGATCGATCCGACTGCGCCTGCAGCCACCAGGATATAGAACACGGTGCAGATGCCGAGGCTGCCGATCAGGCCGATCGGCACGTTGCGCTGCGGGTTCTTGGTTTCTTCGGCAGCTGTTGAGACCGCATCGAAGCCGACATAGGCAAAGAAGATGGTCGCGGCAGCACCCACGGCGCCCACGCCCGATCCAAAGCCGCCAAACACACCGGCAGGCAGGAAGGGATTGAAGTTGGCCATTTCGGTTTCAGGCAGGGTCAGCACGATGAACGCTGTCAGCGCGGTCACCTTGATCAGCACCAGCACGGCGTTGACCTTGGCCGATTCGTTGGTGCCGATCATCAGCAACCACGTCACCAGCAGCGCGATGACCACGGCAGGCAGGTTGATCAGACCACCCGGTGCGCCTCCCAGCGCGACAGGGCCTGCTGTCAGATATGGTGGCAGAACGATCCCGAAGAATTCGTTCAATATCGTGCCGGTGAAATAGCCGGACCATCCGACCGACACCGCGCTTGCCGCCACGGCATATTCGAGCACCAGCGCCCAGCCGACGGTCCAGGCGAGCATTTCGCCCATTACCGAATAGGTATAGGTATAGGCAGACCCCGCGACCGGGATCATTGCGGCGATTTCGGCATAGCACAAAGCGGCCACGATGCAGATCAGGCCTGCGATCGCAAACGCCAGCATCAGGCCGGGACCGGCCTTTTGCGCGCCCGCAGACGTCAGCACGAAGATGCCGGTACCGATGACGCAGCCGATCCCGAACAGGGTCAGCTGAAAGGCCCCGAGCGTCGGGTGCAATGATTTTTTCTTCGCGGTCGCCAATATGGCGTCCAGCGGTTTGACACGGGCAAATTTCATGATGTTGTCGATTTCCCACCCATGGCAGGTTCGGACCTGCCGGTTGCGTCCCGGGGCTACACCCCTATGCCCCAAGGATTAGCGGCTTTTCACGCGCTGGCAACCGGCTTGTCATAAAGTTGCGGCAGGATCGCGGGCTTTACTCCTGCAAACGTGCCTGATCGGCATAGCGCTTGAGATCCTCAGGCTGCAGGTCGATCCACCGCAGCGGCGAGAACGCGGCGCGCATCCCGCAACTGGCATAATCCAGCTCGGCCTCGGGCAGGTCGCCCGAGGGGCGTCCGCTCTCGAAAACCTCCACCACGTCGCCATGGACGCGGATGACCCTGGCATTGAGCCGCTTGCCCGGGATCGGCGCGGAGTACCATCCGGTATGCGGATCGAGCCGCAGGCCCGAAGCACCCAGCGAACAGGTGTGCGCATTGGCACCGACCGCCTCGCCGCTCACCGCATAGCTTCCGTCGGCAGCGCGGCTGACATAGACCAGCGCGTCCGATGCACCTGCCAGCACCGGAGCGATCCGCGCAAATACGGCACTGGCGCGCATCGCATCGGTCAGTGGAAGGGAATCCTCGATGAACACCGCGCCCTGCCCGCGCGCCAGCCACTCCTGCTCGCCAAGCTGGCCGAGAAGCTCCCCGATCCGGTCGCGGTGCGCGGCGCGCAGGCAATCGGACGGGTATTCGCCTCGCATGCACGCGTCGCGTTGTCCGATCCATTGCCGCTGTTCTGCAACCGCCTGCGGGCGGACCTTGCGGACCCTGGCGAACAGTGCGGCCATGTCACGGTCGGCCTGGCCAAGGTCGGGCGCATCGGGCAGGCACAGCATCTTTTCGACAGCGCTCGCCGCACGTGCGCAATCGAACGAGGGTCCGCTGGCAAAGGACGCAGCGATTGCGGCATCGTCGGCGATCGCCTGCGCCTCTTCCACGGAAAGCTCGATCGTCCTGTCGGCGCCTGTCAGCACCAGGGGGTGGACAATCTTGCGCCCCTTCATGCTGGCGAGCTGGCCGGGAGAGATCTCGGTGCGATCGAGCACCGCACTGTCAAGTTCGATGTCGCTCAGGCCATAACGGTGGAAGCTGCTGAGCTTCGCGCGGGTCAAGTCGGCACCACGCGCCGAAATCTGCCGGTCGCCATCATAAAGCGGGCAGCCATCGGAGAGGGTGATGCCGCAGGAGAAAGTGAAACCGGTCAGGTTCGCTTCATCGAGCTTCCAACCATCGACACCGCCATCGAACCAGCCCCCCTCGAACCACCCGCCACTGAAGTCGGCCTTGTCGGCATGGGTGTTGGTCAGCACCGCATCGCGGAACAGCACGCCGGGGGCCCTGATCGAGCTCAAAGAAGCTTCTGTCAGGTCGGACTTGATGAAGCCAACCCCGGGCGCGTTGGCCCCGGTCCACACGCTTCCCTTGAGATCGGCCTCCACGAAACACGCATTGGTCAGCCGGACCTTGCGGAAATCCCATTCGGAGAAATTGCCGCCCTGAATCACCGCACCATCGCCGACAGCGCGCGCCAGGTCCTCGGGGCGCTTGTAGGCGGTACCGTCAATCGTTCTGATATCGGACGGGGCCGGTGTCCCGCCCCAGAAATCGCCGAGCATGCGAACGCAGGGAACCGCGCTGTCCGCCCAGGCCGGAGTGATCGTCAGCAGCAAAATCGAAATGATCGCCAGCAGCCTGATCATGATCACTCTTCCCCGTGTGCGCCGCCAGCCTATCGCATTGCCGTCCCGCCGAAAAGGTCAGCCGTTCATCAGCATCGGGCCCAGCTTGCGCCCAGCGAACAGGTGGACATGGAGGTGCGGCACCTCCTGGTGCGCATCCATGCCGACATTGGCGAGCAGACGATAGCCGGGCTCGACCAGCCCCAGCATGCGCGCCACCTCGCCCACACCGCGCACGAACGCCGCAATCTGCTCGTCGGTGCCCCGCGCCGAGAAATCGTCCCAGCTGACGAACGGTGCCTTGGGGATCACCAGCACATGCGTCGGCGCCTGCGGGTTGATGTCGTGAAACGCCAGCACATGATCGTCCTCGTGGACCTTCTTGCACGGAATCTCGCCGCGCAGAATCTTGGCGAAGATGTTCTGGTCGTCATAGGGAAGCGTGGGGTCAATCGGCATGATCGGCTATTCCTTTGGGCTGGCCTTCGGACGGGAAGCCTTCTCGGCGATCCCGGAGGTGCCTTCGCGGGCATCCAGTTCAGCGAGAAGCTGGTCCCAGGTCAGGCCCATATCGGCAAACAGCACCAGCAGGTGGAAAATCAGATCGGCGCTTTCGCTGATCACGCCCGGGCCGTCGTCCTTGATCGCGGCGATGACGGTCTCGACTCCCTCCTCGCCGATCTTCTGGGCGATGCGGGCACGGCCCCTGGCGCTCAGCTTCGCGACATAGCTGCTGTCGGACGAGGCGCTGCGCCGCTCGGCGATGATGGCTTCAAGCCGCTGGATGATGGGGTCTGCCATGGTTCAGCGCTCTGCGCGCAGCCATGGCCAAGGTCAAGAGGGCGAAGCTTCGACCGTTCAGGGTTTGGGCGGGCCCTTGCGCTTGCCGCCCGCGGCCCAGCGGCCGATCAGCAGTCCGGCAATTCCCATGAACAGCAGGCCCAGATTGCCGGGTTCTGCGATCTCGATCCAACTGCGGATGCCTTCGGCGCGGGTCAGACCGTCGAGCGTCGCACCCGACAGCGGACTGGCCACCGCCTGCTGGCCTAAAAGCAACGCGCCGCCCAATGCGCCCACGATCCCGCGCGCGGTAAAGCCGTTGATTCTGCCGGGTTTCATTCCGAGACACTTCATGTTCAAAGGTTAAGCAAGCTGCTGGCCAAATCGGCCTGAGCGGCGGAATTGCTTGAGTACAATGGTTAAAGCCCCACGCCCATATCTCCCGCTTGTCAAGCGGGCCGACATTCCGGTCAGCCGATTTTACCCAGTCAACCGCCCCGCGCAGGCAGACCTGCCGCGCGCAAGGCTGCGTGCGCATCGGCGATGCTCGCTTCGCCGAAATGGAATATCGAGGCGGCCAGCACCGCGCTGGCATGGCCCTGGGTCACGCCGTCGACCAGATGGCCAATATGGCCGACGCCACCGCTCGCCACGACCGGGATATCCACCTGGTCGGCGATCGTGCGGATGAGCTCCAGATCATAGCCATCGCGGGTGCCGTCGCGGTCCATCGAAGTCACGAGCAGCTCGCCTGCGCCGAGCCTGGTCAGGTTGAGCGCGTGCGCTATGGCATCGATCCCGGTCGCCTTGCGTCCGCCATGGGTAAAGATTTCCCAGCCCTCACCTTCCGCGCGGCGCCGCGCATCGATCGAGGCGACGACGCACTGGCTGCCGAAGCGCTCGGCGATATCGCCGACAAGCTCGGGCCTTGCAACCGCCGCGCTGTTGATCGCGACCTTGTCCGCGCCTGCCAGCAGCAGCGCGCGCGCATCTTCGGGGCTGCGCACGCCGCCGCCGACGGTCACCGGCATGAAGCAGACTTCGGCCGTGCGCCGGACCACGTCGATGATCGTGCCGCGCGCCTCGTGGCTGGCCGAGATGTCGAGGAAACACAGCTCGTCGGCACCGGCGGCGTCATAAGCGCGCGCCTGTTCGACCGGATCGCCCGCATCCTTCAAATCGACGAAGTTCACGCCCTTGACCACCCGGCCATTGGCGACGTCGAGACAGGGAATGACTCGGACGCGAACGCTCATCAGCGCGCGGCCATCGCGATCGCGGTCGCCAGGTCCAGCCGGCCATCATACAGCGCGCGGCCCGTGATCACGCCCTCGATGCCGTCCTCGGCATGCAGGCTGAGCATGTGGATATCGTCGATGCCCTTCACCCCGCCGCTGGCGATTACCGGGATATCCGTGGTGCGTGCGAGCGCCACGGTCGCCTCGATGTTGCAGCCCTTGAGCATGCCGTCGCGGCCCACATCGGTGAACAGCAGGCTGGCGACGCCCGCATCCTCGAACCGGCGCGCCATATCGGCGACGGGGACATCAGAGACATCCGCCCAGCCGTGCGTTGCGACCATGCCGTCGCGCGCATCGACCGCGACGACGATGCCGCCTTCATAGGCCTTCGCCATGTCGCGGACGAATTCGGGGTCGGTCAGCGCAGCGGTGCCGATGACGACGCGGGCGACACCCAGGCCGAACCAGCCCTCGACCGCTTCGCGCGTGCGGATTCCACCACCCAGCTGCAGATAGCCGGGAAAGCTCGCGATGATCGATTCGACCGCGCTGCGGTTGACGGCCTCGCCGGCAAACGCGCCGTCGAGATCGACGACGTGCAGATGCTGCGCGCCGGCCTGCGAGAAAAGCATCGCCTGTGCTGCGGGATCATCGCCGTACACGGTCGCGCGGTCCATATCGCCCTCGGCGAGCCGGACCACCTGTCCACCCTTGAGATCGATGGCCGGAAAAACGATGATGCTCATGGCCAGCTCCAGTCGAGAAAGCGCCGGAGCAGGTCCAGCCCGTAGGCCTGGCTCTTTTCCGGATGAAATTGAACGCCGATAATGTTGTCCCGCGCCACGGCAGCTGTGACAGGTCCGCCATGATCGGTGCGCGCGGCGACATGCGCCTCATCGGCGGCGACAAAGTGATAGCTGTGCAGAAAGTAGGCCTCGCCATGCGCAATCAGCGGCGCACCTGCTTCGGGCACGACATCGTTCCAGCCCATATGCGGCACCTTGATGCCGGGTGCGGCCTCGATCAGTCGAACCTCGCCGGGAATCCATCCGAGGCCCGCATGCACGCCATGCTCCACACCCTGCGTTGCGAGCAGCTGCATGCCGACGCAGATGCCAAGGAACGGCACCCTGTCGCCCAGCACCCTTGCTTCCAGGGCATCGATCATTCCCGGAATAGCCGCAAGCCCGCCCATGCAGGCGGCGAAGGCGCCCACACCGGGCAGAACGATCCGGTCGGCGTTGCCCACAATACCGGGATCGGCCGTCACCGCGATGTCGGGAGCGCCTGCCGCCTTCAGCGCGTTGTGGACGCTGTGCAGATTGCCCGCGCCGTAATCGATCAGCGCAACGCGCTCAGCCACCCAGCACACCCTTGGTCGAGGGAATGGCGCCCTGCTTGCGCGGGTCGATCTCGACTGCGGACCGCATCGCGCGGGCAAAACCCTTGTAGATGCTTTCGCAGATGTGATGGTTGTTGGCGCCGTAGAGCAGTTCGATGTGCAGCGTCAGCCCTGCGGTCTGCGCGATCGAATGGAACCAGTGTTCGAAAAGCTCGGTGTCCATCTCGCCCAAACGGGGCTGCGTGAAGCCCGCCTTCCAGACGAAGAATGGGCGGCCCGATATATCCACCGCAACCCGGCTCAGCGTCTCGTCCATCGGCGAATAGGCATGGCCATAGCGGACGATTCCGCCCTTGTCGCCCAGCGCCTGGACGATCGCCTGGCCGATGGCCAGCGCGCAATCCTCGGTGGTGTGGTGCTGGTCGACATGCAGGTCGCCCTTGATCCGGCAGGTCAAGTCGATCAGCGAATGGCGCGAGAATTGCTCGACCATATGATCGAGAAACCCGATACCGGTGGAGACGTCGAACTGACCGGTCCCGTCGAGATTCACCTCGACGAAGATGTCGGTTTCATGGGTCTTGCGTTCTATCCGGGCGCTGCGCATGGTGCGCCCTATAATCACCTCGCGGGCACGCGCAACATCTTTGCCGTCTGTCGAAGCTCATTGCCCCGACATGGCAATAGCGCCTTGACCCTGCGCGGCAGTCAGTCCAACAAAAAGGCATGAGTGACGATGCAGCCGACAGCCTGATTCCCTACGACGAGATCGTGCAGGAAGCCCTGCGCGCTGTCGTGGGCCGGGTGCTGGGCGAGGTGGAGACCAACGGCCTCCCCGGAAACCACCATTTCTATATCACCTTCAAGACCAAATCGCCGGGTGTCGATATTCCCCGGCATCTGGTCGAGCGTTTCCCCGACGAGATGACCATCGTGCTCCAGCAGAAGTTCTGGGACCTGAAGGTTGAAAAGACGGGCTTTGCGGTGGGGCTGAGCTTCAACCGGGTGCCTGCGCACCTTTTCATCCCGTACAGCGCGATCACCGCGTTCGTCGACCCTGCGGTCGATTTCGGGCTGCAGTTCCAGGTGACCGGCGATACGCCTCCGCCCGAGCCGCACGAGGCCGCCGAAAACGACCATCCCGGCGGCGATGGCGATGGTTCCAACGTTGTCAGCGTGGATTTCGGCAAGCGCAAATAGCGGCGTGGCCGCTCAACAGACGGACCAGCCATCATGACCAAGCCCGACACCCGCCTGGAGAGCGATTCGCTGGGCTCCATCGCGGTGCCTGCGGATTGCTATTGGGGCGCGCAGACCCAGCGCAGCATCGAAAACTTTCCGTTTGCGCCGCACGAGCGGATGCCGATCGCGATCGTGCACGCGCTGGCGATCGTCAAGCAGGCCGCAGCACGGGTCAACCGCCGCCACGGCCTGCCCGCCGAGATCGCCGACGCCATCGGTGCGGCCGCGACCGAGGTGATCACCGGCAGGCATGACGATCAGTTCCCGCTGACCATCTGGCAGACAGGCAGCGGCACTCAGAGCAACATGAACGTCAACGAGGTGATCGCGGGCCGTGCCAACGAACTTCTCACCGGAACGCGCGGCGGCAAGACGCCGGTGCACCCCAACGATCATGTCAACATGGGCCAGTCGTCCAACGATGCCTTTCCCAGCGCGCTGCATATCGCTGCCAGCCTGGAATGCCGCTCCCGGCTGCTGCCCGCACTCGCCCGGCTGACCGTGGCGCTGGAGGACAAGGCCGAGCAATGGGCCGATATCGTCAAGATCGGTCGCACCCATCTGCAGGATGCGACGCCGCTGACACTGGGGCAGGAATTTTCCGGCTATGCCAACCAGCTCTATCGCTGCGGACGGCGGATCGAACCCGGGATTGTTGCGGGTACCTATCGGCTGGCGATCGGCGGAACTGCGGTGGGCACGGGGCTAAACGCACCCGAGGGCTTCGCGCTGGATATGTGCCAGGCGATTGCCGAGATTACCGGTCACCCGTTCCATCCGGCGGAAAACAGCTTCGAGGCACTCGCGTCCAACGATCCGCTGGTGCACCTTTCGGGCACGTTGAACACGCTGGCGGTAGCGCTGACCAAGATCGCCAACGATATCCGGCTGCTGGGCTCGGGCCCGCGCTCGGGGCTTGGCGAGCTCGATCTTCCAGCCAATGAGCCGGGTAGCTCGATCATGCCCGGGAAGGTCAACCCGACCCAGTGCGAGATGCTGACCATGGTCGCGGCGCAGGTGATCGGCAACCATCAGGCGGTGACTGTCGGCGGGATGCAGGGGCATCTCGAACTCAACGTATTCAAGCCGTTGATCGGCGCCAATGTGCTGCGCTCGATCGATCTGCTCGCGACTGGAATGCAAGGCTTTGCCGAGCGCTGCGTCGAAGGGCTGCAGGCCAATACGGGTCGCATCGCCGAACTGGTCGATCGCTCGCTGATGCTGGTCACCGCTCTGGCCCCGGTGATCGGATATGACAGCGCCGCGAAGATCGCCAAGCACGCGCACGAACACGGGCTGACGCTCAAACAGGCGGGGCTCGCGCTCGGCCTGGTGGACGAGGCAACGTTCGATGTGCACGTCCGCGCAGAGGATATGACCGGACGCTAGATCGGCGCGGAACGCTTGGGTGTGATGGGGCGTTTGAGGTCCAAACCCAATTCAGCTATGGATAGCCACATGACCAGCCCCACCACGACCCCGCCCGCCCCCGTCCCTGCCCCCGCCG
>NZ_LJHP01000010.1:0-53558 GCF_001295965.1 Blastomonas sp. AAP25 | reverse complement strand
CCCGCTTGCGGGAGGGGTGGCTGAGCCGCAGGCGAAGACGGGGTGGGCCTGATATCTACGCCGGACTGGCCCACCCCGGCCTGCGGCCACCCCTCCCGCAAGCGGGAGGGGAGAGATCGGTGCACTACTGCGCTATCACCCCACCACGCCCGACGATGCGAGCAGCGCCAGCGTCAGCAGGTCGCCAGCGGTCGATGACATTGCGGCGATCTGCACCGGCTTTTCCATGCCGATCAGCATCGGTCCGATCATTGCGTCACCGCCCAGCTCGCGCAGCAACTTGGCCGAGAGGTTGGCCGATTGCAGCCCGGGCATGATCAGCACGTTCGCCGGTGCCGACAGGCGGCAGAACGGATAGTTCGCCATCAGCTTGGGGTTGAGCGCGACATCGGGTGACATCTCGCCTTCATATTCGAACGTCACCCCGCGCTGATCGAGAATGCTCACCGCGTCGCGGATATTGTCCAGCCAGCGGCCCGAAGGATTGCCGAAGTTGGAATAGGACAGGAACGCGACGCGAGGCTCGTGCCCCAGCCTCTTGGCGACCTGTGCGGTGTTCTCCGCGATGCAGGCGAGTTCCTCGGCGTCGGGGCGCTCGTTCACCGTGGTGTCGGCCAGGAACACGGTGTGGCTCTTGCCGACCATGACATGGATGCCGAAAGGGGTTTCGCCGGGCTTCGGATCGAGCACCCGTCGGATCTCGCGCATCGACTGGCCGAAGGTACGGGTGATGCCGGTCAACATCGCGTCCGCCTCGCCCAGATGCAGCAGCGCCGATCCGAAGATGTTGCGGTCCTGGTTGACCATGCGCTTGACGTCGCGCTTGAGATAACCGCGCCGCTGCAGCCGTTCGTACAGCACATCGACCATGCGCGGCACCAGAGGCGAATTGACCGAATTGTGCACCTCGAAGGCCATCGGATCGTCGACCGCGAGTTCCTTCAGCTTGTCGCGCACCCGCTGTTCGCGGCCGACCAGCACCGGCGTACCATAGCCGCCATCGCGGAACTGGATCGCGGCGCGCAGCACGACTTCCTCTTCGGCCTCGGCAAACACCACACGCTTGGGATTGGCGCGGGCATCGCTGTACACCTGGGTCAGCACCGCCGTGGTCGGGTTGAGCCGGCTCTTGAGCGAATGGCGGTATTCGGCCATGTCCTCGATCGGCTTCTGCGCCACGCCGGTGTCCATCGCCGCCTGCGCCACAGCCGCCGACACCCGCTCCATCAGGCGCGGGTCGAACGGGGCGGGGATGATGTAGTCGACGCCGAACTTCTGCGTCGCACCGCCATAGGCCGCAGCAACTTCCTCGGGCACCTGTTCGCGCGCCAGCTCGGCGATCGCCTTGGCCGCGGCGATCTTCATCTCCTCGTTGATTGCGGTCGCGCGCACGTCGAGCGCCCCGCGGAAGATGAAGGGGAAGCCCAGCACGTTGTTGACCTGGTTGGGATAATCCGACCGGCCGGTGGCGATGATCGCATCGGGGCGCGCCGCCTTGGCATCGGGCGGGGTGATCTCGGGATCGGGATTGGCCATCGCGAAGATGATCGGCTGCGGCGCCATCTTCATCACCATCTCGGGCTTCAGCGCGCCTGCCGCCGAAAGCCCGAGGAAGATGTCGGCACCGTCGAGCGCTTCTTCGAGCGTGCGGCGATCGGTCTTGGCAGCGTGCGCGGACTTCCACTGGTCGAGATCGTCGCGGCCCTGATAGATCACGCCCGAACGGTCGCACATCAGCACGTTGTCGTGGCGCACGCCCATCGCCTTGATCAGCTCGGTGCAGGCGATCGCAGCGGCGCCCGCGCCGTTGACCACCATCTTCACATCGGCAAAATCGCGGCCCGTCAGATAGCAGGCGTTGAGCAGGCCGGCAGCCGAGATGATCGCGGTGCCATGCTGGTCATCGTGCATGACCGGGATGTTCATCCGCTCCTTCAGCGCCTGTTCGATGATGAAGCAGGCAGGTGCGCCGATGTCTTCCAGGTTGATGCCGCCGAAGCTGGGCTCGAGCAGCTCGACGCATTCGATGAAGCGCTGGACGTCCTCGGTGTTGACCTCGATATCGATCGAATCGACATCGGCGAAGCGCTTGAACAGCACCGCCTTGCCTTCCATCACCGGCTTGGATGCCAGCGCGCCGAGATTGCCGAGGCCCAGGATCGCGGTGCCGTTGGAGATCACTGCGACGAGGTTGCCCTTGGCGGTATAGTCATAGGCCTTGGACGGATCCTCGGCGATGGCGCGGACGGGAACGGCCACGCCGGGCGAATAGGCAAGGCTGAGATCCCGCTGGGTCGCCATCGGCTTGGAGGCGATGATCTCGATCTTGCCCGGGCGGCCCGAAGAGTGAAAGAACAGCGCCTCGCGCTCGGTGAACTGGACGTTGGTCTTTTCGGTCATCGACAGGCCCTTGGCTGGCGGACGCATTGCTGCGGCCGCTGGTGGTTTTCCGCTATCTTCGCGCCGGTTTCCGGCCTGATTGGTTGAAGACGCCCCTGCAGCCATGCATAGCCTTGCCGGACGGGCTTGGGCAAGCTTTTGCGCCCTTTTATGTTGCGCAGCATCCTCTTCCCGCCGCCAGCGCAGCCACCGGGGTGCCGCTACGGTGCCGGTCGCCCGCACCCCGCCCGCAGCGATGCGCGCGCGAAGCCCTTGCCGATGGCGAGCACGCCCGATAGCCTTGGCGGCCTGCCGCGCACAAGGAGCCTGTATGCCGCTGATTTTGACCGAGATCACACAGGGCGTGGCGGTGGTGACGCTCAACCGGCCCGAAGCGATGAACGCGCTGTCGGCCGCTCTGCGCGCAGAGCTCGCTGCAGCCATGCGCGCGGTGGCCGATGACGATGCAGTGCGCGCGGTGATCCTCACCGGCGCGGGCACCCGCGCCTTCACCGCCGGGCTCGACCTGAAGGAGCTGGGCGCGAGCACCGCCGGCCTCGGCGCGGCCAATGCCACCGATCCCGCCGAGAACCCGGTCAAGGCCGTCGAACAGTGCGCCAAGCCCGTGATCGGGGCAATCAACGGCGTCGCGATCACCGGCGGGTTCGAGCTGGCTCTGGCCTGCGATGTGCTGATCGCGTCGACCAACGCCCGCTTTGCCGATACCCATGCCCGGGTCGGCATCATGCCCGGTTGGGGGCTCTCGCAGAAATTGTCTCGGATGATCGGCATATCGCGCGCCAAGGAGCTGTCGCTGACCGGCAATTTTCTGGATGCCGCCACCGCCGAACGCTGGGGGCTGGTCAACCGGGTGGTCGAGCCCGATGCGCTGCTCCCCGCCGCGATCGCCCTGGCGCGGGACATGGCGGGAATCGACCGGGGCATGAGCGCTGCCTACAAGGCGCTGATCGACGATGGCTATGCCCTGCCGCTTGCCGAGGCGCTGGCGCTGGAAGCCGATCGGTCCACCGCCGCCAACGGTCAGGTGCGCCCCGAATCGGTCGAACAGGCGCGGTTGGCGGTGATGGCGCGCGGACGCGATCAGGCCTGAGCGGGTCGCGCCGTCGCCAGGTTAACCGAGCGATTAAATAGCGATTGACGTTTACGTTAACGCGGCGCTAGACCCGCTGACGTGCTGCGCGGCATGAATCGCGCGCCAACAGACAACCGGAGAGATGCCATGTCGCTCGATGCCCTAGCCCGAACCGCCTATAACGCCGATCACGAGGCGTTCCGCCAGACCGTCCGCCGCTTCATGCAGGAAGAAGTCGCGCCCAATGCGGTGAAATGGGACGAGGAAAAGATTGTCCCGCGTGAAATCTGGCCCAAGGCAGGCGAGCTCGGCATGCTGTGCCCCACCGTTCCGGAAGAATATGGCGGCCTGGGCCTCGACTTCGGCTACAACGCCATCGTCAACGAGGAAGCCGCATATTTCGGCGGATCGCCTTTGGGCTTCTCGCTGCAGTCGGACATCGTGGTCAACTATCTCGTCCAGTACGGCTCGGAAGAGCAGAAGCAGAAGTGGCTGCCGCGTCTGGTTTCGGGCGAGACGATCACCGCGATCGCGATGACCGAGCCGGGCACGGGTTCCGACCTTCAGGGCATCCGCACCACCGCGAAGAAGGATGGCAACCACTACGTCATCAACGGATCGAAGACCTATATCACCAACGGCCAGAACGCCGACCTGATCCTGGTCTGCGCCAAGACCGATACCGAAGTGCAGCCGGCCTGGAAGGGCGTGTCGATCATCCTCGTCGAGGCCGATCGCGAAGGTTTTGCCCGCGGCCGCAACCTGGACAAGATCGGCCAGGACGCCGCCGATACCTCGGAGCTGTTCTTCAACGACGTCCGCGTGCCGATGACCAACTGCCTCGGCGAGGAAGGCAAGGGCTTCATCTATCTGATGAGCGAGCTGCCGCAGGAACGCCTGTCGATTGCCGTTTCGGCCCAGGCTTCGGCGCAGAAGGCCTATGACGATACCGTCGCGTTCGTGAAGGACCGCAAGGCGTTCGGCAAGACCGTGTTCGATTTCCAGAACACCCGCTTCGTGCTCGCCGACCTCAAGACCAAGCTGCAGGTCGGCTGGGCGCATCTCGACTGGGCGCTGAACCGCCACGCGACCAAGGAGCTGACTGCGGTCGAAGGCGCTGCCGCCAAATTGTGGCACACCGAGCTGCAGTGGGAAATCATGGACAAGTGCCTGCAGCTGCACGGCGGTGCGGGTTACATGAACGAATATCCGATCGCCCGGGCCTGGCGCGGGGCGCGCGTGACGCGCATCTTCGGCGGCACCAGCGAGATCATGAAGGAGCTCATCGGTCGCTCGCTGTAAGGCACGACCGGAACTTCCCTTATGCCCAAATCAGAAGCCTGGCAGCGCGATCCGGAAAGCTATCCGTTCAGCACGGTAACCGAGACGCGCTTCCAGGATCTGGACCCGCTCGGCCATATCAACAATGTCGCGATGGCGGCGCTGTTCGAGAATGGCCGGGTGCGGTTCAACCGCAATCTGGGGCTCGAACGCCGCCAGCCCGGCGAACGCTGGCTGATCGCCTCGGTCGCGATCGACTATGTCGCAGAAGCGCATTTCCCCGATCCAGTGGAGGTGATGAGCGGCATCTTGCGGATCGGAACCTCAAGCTGGGACATCTGCTCGGCCGCGTTCCAGAACGGCGCGTGCGTCGCGACCTGCGTCACGACATTGGTGCTGACCGATGCCAACGGATCGAAGCCGATCCCGGCTGCGCTGCGCAGCTGCTATGAGGCGCTGCTGGTCAAGCGCGGCTAGCGTGCGCCGCCCGCCGCTCAGGCGAGGCTGACGGTATAGCCGAGATACACGCAATAGGCCGCAACCAGGGTCAGGCCCTCGATCCGCCCCAGCCTTCTGCCGGTCAGTGCCAGCACCATGACCAGCACCGAGGTTGCCAGCAGCACCCACAGGTCGAACCCCATGATGCTCGCCGGGACAGCGGTCGGTGCGACCACCCCGGTGATCCCCCCGATGAACAGGATGTTGTAGATGTTCGATCCCAGGACATTGCCCAGCGCGATATCCCCCTGCCGGCGATAGGCCGCGATCACCGATGTGACCAGTTCGGGAAACGACGTGCCTATCGCGACGATGGTCAAACCGATCACCGCATCGCTGATTCCCAATTGCTGCGCGATCTGGATCGCGGCATCGACCAGCACCACGCCTCCTGCCACGATCAGCGCCAGCCCGACGGCGAACAGCGCGAGCGCCGTGGCCAGACTCGCGGTCGGCTTGTCGTGCGGAACCAGCGCAGGATCGACCTCTTCCATCGCGATCGCACGGTCATAGGCAGCGCCATGCGGGGCGCCCGCGCGCTCCTGACGATAGGCAAAATAGATATAGCCCGCCATCGCGCACAGGAAGGCAAAGCCCGCAGCGCGCGACAGCCCGACGCTCGCGCCTGCTGCGAGCAAGGCCATGGCGGCGAGCGTGGCAACCCCGCCATCGCGCCACAGCGCCTTGCTCTGCACCGCGATCGGGGCAATCAGCGCCGCCGCGCCCAGAATCAGGAGCGCGTTGGCAATGTTCGATCCGACGATATTGCCCAGCGCGATGCCCGGCGATCCGGCCAGGCTGGCCTGCACGCTGGCGGCGAGCTCGGGCATCGAGGTTCCCATGCCGACGACCGTCAGGCCGATGAGCATCGGAGACAGCCGCAACCGCTCTGCAATCCGCACCGCGCCGCGAACCAGGATGTCACCCCCGCCGATCAGGAGGACAAGTCCGAGCAGCAAAAACAGCCCCTGCATCATCATCGCGTGGCATCCCCTCCCGTCGTCAGGCCGCGTTCTTCCTAAAAGGCCGGACGAACCCTGTCACGCGGGTTCGCGTTCTGGGCAGGCAGGCGCCGCACTGCCTGCGGCCAGGACCGCTCCTGCAGATATCGGGAAGTGTCGGAGCGGACTAGAAGACGAACTTCAGCGCCGCGAAGCCGCCGACGAACAGCACGCCCACCGCAGTGGTGGCGAGCGCGAAGTTGCGGTCGATCCAGTCCTGCATCGGCTGGCCGAACTTCCACAGCAGCGCGCCGACCAGGAAGAACCGCGCCGAACGCGCGATGATCGAGGCGGCGACCAGAACGTAAAGCTGCATCGCGGTCGCGCCGGCTGCGATGGTGATCACCTTGAACGGCAGCGGCGTGAAACCTGCGAGCAGCACGATCAGCCAGCCCTGTTCGTTGAAGCTGGTCTTGAACGCCTCGAACTGGCCGTCCAGCCCATAGAAATCGAGGATCGCCCGGCCGATGGTCTCGAACAGGAAGAAGCCGATGGCATAGCCGAGCAGCGCGCCCAGCACCGATGCGATGGTGCAGATCAGCGCGTACTGGAACGCCTTTTGCGGCCGCGCCAGGCACATCGGGGCGAGCATGACATCGGGCGGAATGGGGAAAAAGCTCGATTCGATGAAACTGATCGCGGCCAGCCAATAGGGTGCCTTGTCGTGCGCCGCCTTGGCGAGGGTCCAGTGGTAAAGCCGTTTGAGCATGAAGAGAGCCGTTCCCGCAAAACACGCGCCACACAGCGCCGCGCCGCTTAGGACCAGCACGGGTTCGAACGCAAGCTCTTTGCGGGACTCCGATCACCACGGACCAGACGAAGCCGGGCCGGAAAGCACGCGCTCCCCGACCCGGATTTCGTTCAGTGATGGTCGCTCAGGCGATCACCAGTAAGGCTTGACCGCCCAATAGTCGTAGACGCTCGACTGATAGTCGCGGTTCATCGCGCGGTCGCGGTCCGAATCCGAGAAGCTCGGCGCGTTCTTGAGCTGGTCCGAGGTTACGTTGACCAGATAGCCGCCGAGGTCGGTGTCATAGCTGAACTTCGACCAGGGAAGGCTGTGAAGCTCGCTGCCGATGCCGAGAAAACCGCCGACCGACACGATCACGTCGGTGACCTTGCCTTCGCGCTTGCTGATCAGCATGTTCGTCACCGAACCGATCTTTTCGCGATCGCTGCCATAGACGGCGGTGCCATCGACCTGATCGCTCGAGATGGTTTCGTTGCCGCTTGCGAGTGTGGAAGCCTGCATGTTCATGGGAATTGCTCCTTCTGCCTGTCTGCCTCATGCCCTGCCCGACATCCCTGGATTGACCGGGTCGGTATCGGGGCTGCTGACCGGGCCAAGAGGCGGTTTGGGGGCGGCCCGGCCAGCCCCCCACCAAGGGATGAACCGGCAAAGGGTTGCTCGGCTGGTCGCAAAGCGCAGCATGCCTGCCGACGGGCTTCTGTTTTGCCGGGGGCTGCGCTAGACCGGGATCAACGATCTTGAAAAAGCACGAGGTTTCCCGGTTGCAGACCGGGCGCAACTGACGGAGCGACAGGAATGGCAATGGGGCAGCCGGGAGAGCATGATGCGGACGGGAGCCTGCGCGACTGGATGCAATCGGGGCTGTTCGCCAATGTCGACCAGGCTGCGATCGATGCACTGAGCCAGAAGGCGCACCGGCTGGACGTTCCGGCGGGCGCAACGCTGGTGCGGCAGGGCGATGCCGCCGATACGCTCTACTTCCTGGAAACCGGGCGGCTGCGGGTGCTGATCGAAACCCCCATGGGCAGCAAGGCGGTCGCGCAGATCGAGGCGGGCGAGCCCGTGGGCGAGCTCGCCTTTTTCGGTGGCGGTACCCGCACCGCAACGCTGCAGGCCAGCCGTGACAGCGTGGTGATGGCGCTCGACCGCGAATGCTATGACATGGTGGTCGCCGCCTATCCGCAGCTTGTGCCGGCAATCCTGACCGCGGTGACCCAGCGGCTGGCCGCGGTCACCGCAAAGACCCCGCCGATGGAGGCGCGACTGCCGCGGGTGATCGCGGTGGTGCCCAGCGGGGGCAGCCGGACCGATCCTGCGCTGCTGCGGCGGCTTGCCGATGCCATCCGCCGCACCATTCCCGATGACCGCCAGGTGATGCTGGTGCGCGAGAGCGACGTGCCGCCGGGCCCGGCCAGCGCCTATCAGGCCTGGCTGCGCGAGCACGAGGCGCGGCGCGGATACCTGCTGATCGATGCCAGCGGCGATGCCGAATGGGGGGCGCTGGTGTGCCGCAACGCCGATGGCCTGCTGATGGTCGCCGATGCTGGCTGCAGCCCCGCGCTGGCGCCGCTCGAGATGGCAGGCTGCGCCGCGATCGAGGGGCCCAACCGCACATTGCTGTTGGTCCGCGAACGCGCCGATCAGCCGGTGAGCGGCACCGCCGCGTGGCTTGCCGGACGCGACCCGCATCTGCACCACCATGTCGCGCGCGACAGCGAGGCGGATTTCGAGCGTGTCGCGCGGTTCCTCACCGGACGCGCGGTCGGGCTGGTGCTGGCGGGTGGCGGCGCGCTGGGCTGCGCGCATCTTGGCATCGTGCGCGGGCTGCAGGAGGCGGGCGTGCCGATCGACCTGATCGGCGGCACCAGCGCGGGCGCGGCGATGGGGGCCGCGATCGCGCAAGGGCTCACCGTTCCGCGCACGCTCGACCAGATGGAGGCGATGTTCATCGATGCCAAGGCGATGCGGCGCTTCACCGTGCCGATCCATTCGCTGCTCGACCCGGCGGTGTTCGATGCCGAGCTGGAAGAGCGCTATGGCAATGCCGATATCGCCGACCAGCCGATCAACTTCTTCGCGATCTCGACCAACCTGTCCACCAACGACCTGCACGTCCACCGCCGCGGCCCGTTATGGCATGCAGTGCGCGCGTCCGGATCGCTGCCCACCATCCTGCCGCCTTTCATCGATACCGATGGCAACATCCTGGTCGATGGCGGGGTGCTGGACAATGTGCCGGTGGTGACGATGCGCGCGCTCAAATCGGGCCCCAACATCGTCGTCACGCTGGGCGAGGCGGGGCAGACCTGGCGGATCAAGGCCGCCTATCATTCGCTGCGCCGCCGCGGGCAGCTGATCCGCGACCTGTTGCTGCGCCGGAAGTCGGACAGCGATTTTCCGTCCATCGTCGAGATCATGCAGCGATCGATGGTGGTCGCCAGCCGTATCGCCTCGCGATCGATGCTGCGCGAGGACGACATTCTGCTCAGCCCGCCGATCGTGCAGGGCATGCAGATTCTCGACTGGCATCTGGGGCGCAAACAGGCCGAACAGGCCGCACGCTATGTCGCCGAGGAAGTAATGGCTAACCCTGCGCTCGCAGCGTTGCAGTCGTCCGGGCGCTGACCCGCCGGTCGGCGGGGACTCGCGCGGCCTTCGGGATTATCCGGCTGCTCGGGGGCCCTGCCGGGCGATCGCGGTGTCGAACAGCTTTTGCGCGATCAGAACCGCCGTGGGGGCATTGGGCGCGGTGGCGTCGGCCCCGACCTCCGCCGCCAGCGCGGGATTGGCGGTGAAGATCGGGCCGCCGACCATGATGCCGATATGCGGATTGCACGACTGCTGCCGGATCCGGGCGATCGTCGTCGTGAGGCTGTCGATCATCTGTTCCGAGCCCGCTGTCAGCCCGGCGACCGCGAACCAGCTGCCTTGAGTCGCGTCCGCGATTTCCGCAGCGCTCGCCGAGGTTTCGGTCCTGACCTTCCAGCCCGACGCCAGCAGAAACCGCTCGACCATGGTGACGCCGAAGAAATGCTGGTCCCCGGGGGTCATCGCCATCAGCACCGCGCGCCGGCTGTCGAGCTGGGGTGCGATATGCGAGTTGTTGAAGGCCGCGAGCAGCTTCTGCAGCCGCGCCACGCCCAGGGTCACGTCGATGAAATCGCACAGGTCATGATCCCACATCTCGCCCAGATGGCGCGCGGTGGGCTCGAGCAGTTCGACGAACAGCGCATCCATCGACAGGCCGCGCTCGCGCAGCAGCGTGACATAGCTCACCGCCGCCTCGAGATCGCTGCCCAGGATGATGTCGGCGAGCCCCGTGATGTCGTCGCGGTCGGGCGCCAACGCCTTGACCACCACCTCGACCGGAGGTGCATCGGGCACGACATCGCTGTGCAGCCGCAAAAGCTGGGGGATCACCCGGTCCGAGATCAGTTGGGCCAGTTGACCCTGACGCCGCGCCAGATCGTCGCGCCGGTAGATCTCCGGCGCGATAAAGTGTGTTTCCAACTGGCGCAGGCTGCCGCGATCGATCAGGGGGAGGGCTGCTGATGCGGCTCGTACCATAAGGTCTCCTGTTGATCCGACACGTCGCAGCCTGGGGGATAAAGACACCATAAAGCGCGCGGGCTGTCGAGACCTATCGTCTGCCTCGGCGCATTTGCACGATCGCGCGCACCGCGCCCCACGCGCCCGCTGGGCCGCGGGCGCGCAGCCGATAGATGGCGTCTATCAAGAACGCGCCATCATTTCGTATTTCATCGATCAGATTTTGTGGCATCAAGGCTTCCAGATTGAGCGGGCCGAAGCGGTTTCCCCGAACCCATTTGCCCATCCCTGCTCAATGCCTGCTGTGGCTTGAATGACACCCACCAAGCCCACAGACAGGGTGGCGCATCGACTTTCCAAGGGTCGCAGCTTTGGAAGGCTGGTGCGTCACCCGACCAGGGTCGGCAATGCTCCCGCGCCTGCATCATCGCGCATCATCCCGATAATCGGTTCAGCCCGCCATCGGCGCGGCCAGCCCTGCAAACGCGGTGAGGCCCAGGACCCCGCCGGCAAGCAGCAGCTCTGCCACCAGGCTCGCCCGAAGCTGCGCCAGCCCTGCCCTGCTCATCGCCGGTTCGCGACCTGACGCGCCTGCGGATTGCGCGGCAGCCCGGGCGTGGCGGGCCGCGCAGCCGAGCATGAACGCAACCAGCACCAGCTTTGCGACCAGCAGCCAGCCATAGGACGTCTGCAGCACGGCCAAGCTGTTTTCGATCCCGAAGATGAAATGCGCATTGATCGTTCCCGTCAGCGCCACCACCGCGACCAGCGCCAGCCCCAAGGGCGCAAAGCGGTGCAGGACATCCAATAGCGGCTCCGGTGGGATGGGCGCAGGATCGCGGTGCGCTGTCCACACCAGCCGCGAAAACCATCCGATCGCACCGATCCACAATGCTGCCGCCAGCAGGTGAGTCGCATCGTTCAGCCGGTGCGCCAGCCCCGGCCAGCCTTCGCTCGCGGCGGCATGACCGTTCCAGGTAAGCGTCAGCAGCGCCAGTGCGTACAGGCAGGCAGCGATGATCTGCGATCGCCGCGCTGGCCTCACCAGCGCCAATACGGCCGCAGCCGCCGCTGCAAGAGCCGTTCTTGCCAGAAACGCGGTGCCCATGTCGGTCGTCATCACCATGGCCGTGATGGTGGCCCCATCGAGATCACCGAGCGCCTGCCCCATCATCCGGGCAATGCCCACCAGCATCACCGCAACCGTGATGCAAGGCGCAGCCAGGGCAGCGAGCATGGTGACCCGCCCGGTCGCGGGCCGCAGGAAAGGCGTGAGCCCCTGCAGCCCGACCATGCGAAACGCCAGCGATCCGAACAGGCCGAGGAGCACCGCATACTGCGCGAACCGCAGCGCCGGGAACAGCCAGTCGGCGGTCATCGGATCAGCTGACGGTGAAGCTGACCGCGCCCTTCATCCGGTGCCCGTCCGCACCCGCCGCCTGCCAGCGCACGTCGTAGCTTCCGGCGCGCAGCGGCTGGCGCAGGCTAAGGGTCAGCGTCTTGTTGCTTTCGGACCAGCTGGAAGTGAAGTTGCGGATGACCATTTCGCCATGGTTTTTCACGCCCGGCATCGCGGTCATCACGATGCTGGTGGCGACCGTCGGCGGCAGCAGCGCTTCGCTGAAGGTCAGCCTGACCTGCCTGGGCTTGGCAACGGTTGCGCCTTGCGCGGGCGACGAGGCCACGACCTTGGTGTGTGCCATCGCCGGCATCGACGTGGCGAGGGGCGCGGCTAGGGCCACGACGCCAGCTGCGGCAAGCGCGAAAAGCGAATTCAGACGCATCATGTTGTCCTTCCTGTTCAGAACCAAAGCCGGATACCCGCGACAAAATTGGTGACGCTGGGGTCCTCGCCACGCGCGCGGGCAAAATCGGCGCTGCGGCCGGCGCGCCACGTCTGCTCCACGCCGATATAAGGCGCGATCTCGCGGATAATCTCGTAGCGCAGCCGCACGCCGACCTCGAAGCTGTCGATGCCTGCACCGATGCCGAGCTGCGGCACATCCTGCGCGGAAAGGTTGAGCTCGGCGCGCGGCTGGATAAGGATGCTCTGCGTGACTCGCTGGTCGAGCTCGGCCTCCAGCCGCGCGGTAAGGTCGCCGCGATGCGAGAGGAACAAGGCGGCATCGACCTCGAACATGTACGGCACCAGGCCCTGGATCCCGACCACCGCATGCGTCGTATCGGGTCCGGCGAGGTCCTGGCGGACGCCCGCCTGCAGATCGAAGAACGGCGCGACTGCGCGCGAATACAGCGCCTGGATCTCGAGATCCTCGATCGCCTCGCCAAAGCTGCCTTCGCCCTCGCTCTTGAACCAGAACTTGTGCGTGGTGCCGCCATAAAAGCCCTGCAGATCCCACAGATAGCCATCGGCCCCATCGCGCACCTGCATTTCGGCACGATCGGCCTGGAACCAGAACAGGTTGTAGTCGCCATGCGTCTGCTGGAGGTCGAGCCGCGAGGCGCGCATCGCCTCTGCGCCCCAGATGGCGTCGGCCGCGCGCGGCGGACCGCTTCCGGCTTGCGGCGGTGGCGGGGTTTCCATGTCGGGCCCGGGCGATGGCGGCGCTTCACCGCCAGAGGTGTGATCCATCGCGCTGTGGTCCATCGTGCCATGATCCACGGCTCCATGATCCACCGTGCCATGATCCATGGCTCCATGATCCATCGTGCCGTGGTCCATGCTTGCGGGGTCACCGGGCGCAGCTTCGGCCGCCGGCATAGCGTGCCCGGCATGCGGGTCCGGCTCTGCTGTATGCGCGGCGTGATCCTGCGCGCGGACAGGCGTCGTCAGCGCAAGCACCGCGAGGGATGCTATCGCAAAGCGGATCAAGACGCCGCCTCCGGGCCCATCACGGTGACGGTCTGCATCATCCCGCCGTGCATGTGATACAGAAGGTGGCAGTGGAATGCCCAGTCGCCCGGCTCGTTGGCGGTAAGGTCGAACTGCGCGCTCGCACCCGGCTGGACGATCATCGTGTTCTTGCGCGGCTGCAACGCGGCGGGCTGGCCGTTGACCATCTCAAAGAACATGCCATGCAGATGGATGGGGTGCGCCATCATGGTGTTGTTGACCAGCTTCACCCGCACCCGTTCGTTCCAGGCAAAGCGGATCGGAACGTCGCTGACCGCGGAATACATCCGCCCGTCGAACGACCACATATAGCGCTCCATGTTGCCGGTGAGGTGAAGCTCCAGCAGCCGGCTCGGCTCGGGCGCATCGGCGGCGGGCTCGGCGGCGGCGAGCATGCGGTAGGTGAGCACGCGGTGCGGAACATCGCGCAAACCAAGCCCCGGATCGCCCATCTTGTCGACCGGGGCCATCGAGACCATGTCGATGCCGGGTCCGATCGCGACATCGGGTGGCAGCAGCGCAGTATCGCGCATCTTCATGCCCTGCATGCTCATGCTGCCAGCATTGTGGTCCATCGCCCCGCCATCGGTAGCGCCATGATCCATGGTGCCATGATCGATTGCGCCGTCAGCCATCGCGCCGTGATCCATCGCGCCATCATTATGGTTCATGCCCATGTCGGCCATGGTCAGCAGAGGCGGATCGCGCAGCGCGGGGACCGCGGCGCGCAGCCCGGGCGCGCTTGCCAGCATCGCCAGCGCCATGCCCGAGCGGTCCATCGATTCGGCCACGATGCTGTAGGCAGGCGCCGCGCCCGGCTCGATGATCACGTCATAGGTTTCGGCGGTGCCGATCTGCAGTTCGTCGACCTCGACCGGGCGGACCCGTTGGCCATCGGTCGCGATCACGGTCATCGGCAGACCGGGGATGCGGATGTTGAAGAAGGTCATCGCCGCGCCATTGATGATGCGCAGGCGGATGCGCTCGCCGGGCTTGAACAGATATTCCATGCCCTCTTGCGGGCCACGCCCGTTGGCAAGGAAGGTATAGGTCTTGCCGCCGATGTCGGCGATGTCGGTGGGCATCATCCGCATCTGGCCCCACATCCGCCGCTCTTCGCCGGACATCGCGTAATCGTCGGTCATGGTGTTCTGCTGGCGGTTGAAATAGCCCTCGCCAGTCCGCAGCCGCTTCATGATGAAATGCGGGTCGTGGGTGGTGAAATCGCTGACCAGCAGGATATAGTCGCGGTCGACGGCGATCGTCTCGCCGCCTGCGGGCTCGATGATCAGCGGGCCGTAATGGCCCGACTGCTCCTGCAGACCCGAATGGCTGTGATACCAATAGGTGCCCGACTGGCGGATCGGGAAGGTGTAGGTGAAGGTCTCGCCCGGCCTGATCCCCGGAAAGCTGATCCCCGGCACGCCATCATACTGGAACGGCACCAGCAGGCCATGCCAGTGGACCGAGCTGTCCACGCCGAGCGTGTTGGTGACGTTGAGCCGGACCGTGTCGCCTTCCTTCAGGCGTATGAGTGGACCCGGCACGCTGCCGTTGACCGCGATCCCCGGCCCGCGCCGCCCCTGGACAATGCGATGCCCGCTGCCGATTGACAGGTTCACCTCCGGGCCGCGAACCTCGTCGAACCCCGCAGGAATGCGCGGACCGCCGCTGCCATGGCTGCCGCCATGCATGCTGTGACCCTGCGCCCAGGCGGGCACGGCGAGCACGCCGATGCCGCCGCCAATGCCGGTGAGGATGGAACGTCTGGAAAAATCTTTGCGCACTGCTCTTGCCTATCCTTTCGGTGGCAAATACTATACCCCCCTATGGTATTCAAGCCAAAATCGGAGTCTAGACGATGGCAAAGGACAGAACGGCAATCCTCAACCGCCTGAAACGGATCGAGGGCCAGGTGCGCGGGATTTCACAGATGGTGGCGGAGGACCGCTATTGCATCGACATCCTCAACCAGATGCAGGCGGTCAAGGCCGCGCTGTCGAAAGCGGAGAGCGAAATCCTCAAGGATCACGCCGCCTGCTGCGTCTCGGAGGCGATCGCTTCGGGCGATGCCGCCGAACAGCGGATCAAGTTCAACGAGTTGATCGACCTGTTCGAGAAGGTCAAGAAATGACCAGCACCAAGACCGCCGTGCTCTATCGCATGGTGATGGACAAGCACATCTGCCCCTATGGCATCAAGAGCCGGTATCTGCTCCAGAGCCAGGGCTTTGCGGTGGAGGACCACTGGCTCAGGACCCGCGAGGAGACCGACACATTCAAGGCGCTGCACGGCGTCAAGACTACGCCACAGACCTTCATCGACGGCGTGCGGATCGGCGGCAACGACGATCTGCGGCGGCATCTGGGCAAGCCGGTCAAGGACCCCGATGCCATATCCTATGTGCCCGTCATGGCGCTGTTCGCGATGGCCGCGCTGATGGCGGGTGCGATCAGCTGGCTGACGATGGGCACGATATTGTCGCCGATGATTCTCGAGACCTTCATCGCAGTGGCCATGTGCCTGCTTGCGGTGCCCAAGCTGCAGGACCTCGATTCCTTTGCCACCATGTTCCTGGGCTATGACCTGCTCGCGCGCAGATGGCTGCCTTATGCCTATCTCTATCCGTTTGCCGAGGCGCTGGCGGGTGTGCTGATGCTGGCGCGCGCGCTGGACTGGGTGTCGATCCCGACCGCCCTGTTCATCGGAACCGTGGGTGCGGTATCGGTTTTCTACGCGGTCTATGTGCAGAAGCGCGATATCAAGTGCGCCTGTGTGGGAGGCTCCTCGCGGGTGCCTTTGGGGTTCGTCTCGCTGACCGAGAATGTGATGATGGTGGCGATGGCGCTGTGGATGCTGCTGGGCGACCGGATGTGAGAGCGCATGCGGACTGCGCCACGAAAAGGCGATTGGCAGGACGCGGCAGAGCAGATAGTCTGCGTCACAGCCCAAGGCAAAACCCCAGCGGCGCGCATGTCACGCCCAAGGAGAGCGAACCGTGTTCAAGATTGCAAAGATTGCTGCCGTCAGCCTGATCGTGTCATCCAGCGCGGCATTCGCTGCGGCACCCGGCCCGGTCGGGCAGCTGCTGGCTGCCGGATGCTGCGCGATTGGCGCGTGCTGCGGCCTGGGCTTGGGTTGCTGCGCCTGATCGCGGGTGCCTCGCTTAAACCAAAAGAAGCGCATCAGCCCCGAACGACGGATCGTCTCCCCCCTCCTGCGGGCAAGTTCCTTCGCCTGATGGCATTGCAGCAAGCGGAGTCTTGTCGCTGCTGCTGAACCGCCCCTCCAGGATCGCGCATTGCCGGACCGGGGACACACGCCCGATCGTTCCCGCTTTGCCATGGAGAAAAAGTCGATGGGCCGCACACTGCGTCTGGTACATTACTGGCTCACCGCGTTCACGCTGGTCACCGTGGCGATGGTCGCGGTCACCGGCGTGCTGCTGTCACTCAAGAAGGATTTCGATGTCCTGCAGCCGCCGTCCGCCGAAGCGAGCGCGCCCGGCCTGCCCGCAACTCCGCTCGATCGGCTGCTTGCAGCGGTCGCCACCCAGCCCGGCAGGGGTAAGGTCGGCTGGCGGGATGTCGATCGCATCGATGTCCGCCCGCGCGATGGCCTCGCCAAGCTGATCCTCAACGACCGCACCGAATATCAGGTCGATCTGCACACGCTCGAGGTGCTCCAGACCGGCTATCGCACCTCAGACTTCCTCGAGACGCTGCACGATTTCAGCTTTCTGGGCGACTGGGGCAAGTATCTGCTGTCGCTGCCCACCGGCATCGCGCTGCTCGTTCTGTGGGCCACGGGGGCGTACATGTTCATCAAGCCGCTGCTGGTGAAGCGCCGCAAGCGCCGCGCCCGGGCGCTTGCGGCTTCGACCTGACCGGACACCAGCCGCGCGGGCAGAACGCCACCCGCGCGCCCTGTCTCACTCGGCTTGCGCAGCAGGCGGCGGGACCTCCTGCTGGCGGCGGACGATTTGCGCCAGCCCGGCGGCCCCGAGCGCGGCATTGAGCGTCGGCAGGGTACCCCCGATCAGCCGATCGAGCGCCGCCAGCTGCGCATCGAGCTGGCCTGACAGGGTCGCGAACACCGCCAGGCTCTGGTCGGTCGGCCGCGCCTCGGCGCTTTCTGCCACCCCGATCAGCCCGGCGAGCTTGTCGTTGAGCATGATCGGATAGTTGAGCGGATCCTGCCGCGAGCGGTTGCGCACCTGATAGAGCTGCGCCTCGATCGCCCCCAATTGGGTGTCGAAGTCTGAGAGCTGGCCGCGCAGTGCTGCATCAGCTGCGGGATCGGTCGCGGCTGCAGCGGTCTGCTCCTTGATGCCGCGGATCAGCAGCACCGCCGCATTGGCCTCGCTTACCCGCTGGCTCACCCTGCTGGAAAAGTCGAACCGGGCCTGGAGATCGGCCTGCGTCACCCCGACAAGCCGCGGGTCCGAGCGGATCTCGAACGGCTGGGTGAAGACCTCTCCATCCACCGTCAGCCGCGCCTGATACTGGCCGGGCACCGCCGTGATGCCGCGGTTGCGGCTGGTCCACAGGATCATGCCGGGGAAGTCGGTGAAGCCGGGATGGCGCATCTTCCACACGAAGCGGTTGAGGCCGGGCTTCATCGTCGTGGTCTGGGCCGGGCGGGGCTTGAACGGATCGTCATCCTCGTCTTCGTCCTTGTCGTCCTTCTTCTTGGGGTCGACAGGGTTGCCGGCAAAGCTCTGGATCAGTGCGCCATCGGCTCCCAGGATATCGAGCGCCAGCTGCTTGGGCCGCGCGGGCAGGAAATAGTCGATCGCGACGCCCTCGTCGACATCGCGCACGGCAGGCGCGGGCGCGAACAGGCGCTCGCTGCGCGGCGCACCGTTCTCGAGCTGGCGCAGCACGCCGATATTGTCGAGCACCCAGAACGAGCGGCCGTGGGTGGCGATCACCAGATCGTTGTCGGTCACTGCCAGATCCGAGACTTGCACCGCAGGCAGGTTGCGCTGCAGCTTGCTCCAGCGCTTGCCCGAATCGAACGACACCCACACGCCGCGTTCGGTGCCGAGATACAGCAGGCCGGGGCGCTTGGGGTCTTCGCGGATGCTGCGCGCCATCTCGTCGGCGGGAATGCCCGCCGTGATCGACGTCCAGCTGCGGCCGTAATCGGTGGTCTTCATCACATAGGGCGCGAAATCGCCGAGCAGGTGGCGGTGGCCGGTGAGGTATGCCGTGCCATCGGCGTGCGGCGAATCCTCGATCGTGGTGATCTTGAGGTTTGCGGGCAGCCGCCGGGGCGTGACGTTAACCCAGTCGGTGCCGCCGTCGCGGGTGAGGTGCACAAGACCATCGTCCGAGCCCGCCCAGATCAGCCCGCGCTCGCGCCGCGAAGGGGCCAGCGCGAACACCGTCGCATAGGTTTCGACCCCGGTCTGGTCGAGCGTGATCGGTCCGCCCGATGCGCCCAGTGTCTTGGGATCGGCGCGAGTCAGGTCGGGGCTGATTCGCTCCCAGCTCTGCCCTTCGTTGCGGGTGCGCCAGACATGCTGCGAGGTCACATACAGGCTCTGCGGATCGTGCGGATCGAAGACGATCGGGAACGTCCACTGGAAGCGCTCGGCGACATCGCTGGCCGAATAGCCCATCGGGTTGTCGGGAAGCACGTTGATCGCGCGGCTCTGTCCGGTCCTGCGGTCATAGCGATCGAGCGTGCCGCCATAGCTCCCCGCATAGAAGATCTCGGGGTTGGCGGGATCGTTGGTGACATAGCCGCTTTCGCCGCCGCCTGCGGCAAAGCCGTACTGCCCGCCGCCCAGCGCATTGACGTGCTTCCAGTCGCGCGAGGGCACGCAGATCGTCGAATTGTCTTGCTGGCCGCCGCAGACGAAATACGGGAAATGCTTGCTGATCGAGACGCGATACATCTGCGCGGTCGGATAGGCCTGTTTGGTCCAGCTCTCTCCGCCATTGACGCTGACATTGGCGCCGCCGTCATTGGCCTCGATCATCCGCTGGTTGTTGGCAGGATCGATCCAAAGGTCGTGATTGTCCGAATGCGGGGTCTTGATCTTGGTCAGCGTCTTGCCCGCATCGTCCGAGCGGAAGAACTCGACGTTGAGCGCATAGACCCGGTCCTTGACAACCGGATCGGCAACGAGGCGGGAGTAATAGAACGAGCGCTGGCGCAGATCGCCGCTGTCGTTGGCGCGCCGCCAGCTGGCACCGGCATCGTCCGAGACGTAAAGCCCGCCTTCGCTGGCATGCTCGATCATCGCATAGACGCGGCTCGCATCGACCGGCGAGACGCTGACCCCGATCTTGCCGATCAAACCGGTCTGCGGCATCCCGGGCATCCGCGTCAGCTCGGTCCAGCTTTCGCCGCCGTCGCTGCTGCGGAACAGCCCGCTGCCCTCCCCGCCCGAGCTCATCCCCCACGGCTTGCGCCAGGCTTCCCACAGCGCCGCATAGATCGTGCGCGGGTTTTTCGGATCGATCGAGATATCGACCGCGCCGGTCTTTGCATCGCGGAACAGCACCTTGCGCCACGCCTTGCCGCCATCAGTCGTCTTGAAGACGCCGCGTTCGGCATTGGGTTCGCCATAATGGCCGAAGCCTGCGACATAGGCGGTGTCGCAATCCTTGGGATCGATCCGCACCCGGGCAAAATTCTGCACGTCGGCCAGCCCGATCTTGGTCCAGGTCTTGGCGGCGTCGGTCGATTTCCACACACCGTTGCCGGGCAGGATGTTGCCGCGCAGCTGGGTCTCGCCGGTGGTGAGGTAGACGATATCGGGGTTGGCCTCGCACACCGCGACGCCGCCCACCGCTGCGGTGTCGAGCTTGCCGTCGGTCATCGGCTTCCAGCTGACGCCGCTGTCGGTGGTCTTCCAGAGCCCGCCGCCCACGGCGGTAAAATAATATTCGTTCGGACGCGCCGCACTGCCGGTGGCGGAGATCGAGCGGCCGCCACGATCGGGGCCGATGTTGCGCCAGGTGAGCGAGGTGAAATAGGCCTGCTCGTCGTCGGGCAGCGGGGTTTCCTCGGCCTCCTCGGCGACCTTCAGCTCGTTGGCGTCCTGCGCCAGCACGGCGCTGCCGGTAAACAGCCAGCAGGCAAGCCCGATAAACCCTGGCACACGCTTCATTTGCTTCCCCATTTTTTTCGACAAAGCGGTCTGCTGCGCGCGCAACGGACAGGCCCGGTGGTGTTTTCGTGGCGTGACCATCGCGGTCATTCCGGGAAAAATCAAGGCAAGTCACAGCCTTGGCACGCCGAATGCGCGATCAGTATTCGGGCAGCGCCTGCGCTGCAAATCCCCAGCCCTGAAGGTCGGACCTGCCCGCCCGCTCGAGCAGCAGGCTGCTGTCGTCGATCGTGTACCGGCTCGCGCTCTTCGCTTCTGCCAGCGCTTCCCAGCCGATCGGCACCGCCACCGGCGCATGCGGGCGGGCGCGGGCCGAATAGGGCATCACCGCTGTGCTGCCCCGCTGGTTGCGCAGCCAGTCGATAAAGATCCTGCCCTTGCGCTTGGCCTTGCTCATGGTTGCAACAAAGCGGTCGGGCTTGGCCATACTGAGCGCTTCGGCAAAGTGCCGCGCAAACGCCTTGTGCGCATCCCAGCTGTGCCCGGGATCGAGCGGCACCACCACATGCACGCCCTTGCCGCCGGTGAGCATCGCAAAGCTGACCAGACCCATGTCGGCGAGATGCCCGCGGATATCGAGCGCGGCCTTTCTGACATCGGCAAAATCGAGACCCTCGTCGGGATCGAGATCGAACACCATCCGGTCGGGATGCTCGACCGCCGCAATCTGGCTGCCCCAGCCGTGGAACTCGATCGTCCCCATCTGCACACAGGCCAGCAGCCCGGCGGCATCCTCGACATACAGATAGTCTTCGTGCCCGCCGTCCTTCTCGCGAATGCTGATATGGTGGACATGCTCGCCGAACGAGCCCGAATCATGCTTCTGGAAGAAGCACGCCTTGGCGCGCCCCTGCGGACAGCGCACCAGGCTGATCGGGCGGCGCGCAGCATGCATCACCATGACCGGAGCGACCGCGGCATAATAATCCGCAAGGTCGCCCTTGGTCTTCTTCGCTTCGGGAAAGATGACGCGATCGCGGCTGGTGATCGTGACCACATCATGGTCGGCTGGCGCGGGCCGTGCGACCTCCGGGGTCACATCGCGCGCTGCCTTGTCGCTGCGCAGGCCCAGAAAGCTCGCATGCCGGACCGCTCCGCCCGCGGTGAATTCCGCAAAAGCGATCTCGGCGACAAGCTCGGGTTTCAGCCAGTGCGCATGGCGGGCGGCGGCACCCTCGACGGGCAACGGCGCGGTCTTGCGGGCGAGTTTCGCGAAAGTCCGCGCAAGATCGTCCATGCCATCGGCGCTGAACCCCGTGCCGACATTGCCCTTGTAGACCAATGCATCGCCCTCGTGCTGGGCGAGCAGCAGCGAGGCGAACGGCCGCCCCTTCGCCCTGGAGGGGTTCCAGCCGACGATGACGAACTCCTGGCGGCGGGTGCACTTCACCTTGACCCAGTTGGTCGACCTTTTGCCGGCATAGCCCGATTCGGCGCGCTTGGAGATGATCCCCTCCTGCCCCGCGCTGCACATCGCGGCGTACAGCCTCTCCCCGGCACCGATGACATGATCGGCCACCGCGATCGGCGGGGCGGCATCATGCAGCAGCGCTTCGAGCCGTTCCTTGCGCTCGAGATTGCCCAGCGTGGTCAACGACTTGCCGTCCTGCTCGATCAGGTCGAAGGCGAAGAACTGCAATTCGGTCTTTGCGTCCTGCGCGCCCTTGCCGCGTTTGAGAACGGCCTGCAGCGCAGAGAAATCGGGGTTGCCGTTGGCGTCGAACGCGACGATCTCGCCATCGATCAGGCAGGGCGGAAGATCGAGCGCGGCGATGTGGGCGACCAGCGGCGCAAACTTGTCGGTCCAGTCCAGTCCGTTGCGCGTGTAGATGCGGACGTCGCTGCCCGCTGCGGCGACGGCGGCGCGATAGCCGTCATACTTGATCTCGTGGATCCAGTCGTGCCCGGCAGGGACGGCATCGACCAATGTCGCCAGCTGCAGGGCACGGAACTTGGGCGGCGTGCCCTTGGACCGGCGTTTGGATGCGGGTTTGGCCGTGCTGGCAGGCTTTGCGCCCAAGTCTGGTTTCAGGCCTTCTTCCCCCGCAGCGATCTGCGCCATCGTCCGGTCGCTGAGAACGCTGGTGAGCGCGCGGCCAACCAGATCATCCGTGCCGCCGGCCCATCTGTCGGCGATCTTGCGCAGCAGCCAGTTCTCGCGCTTCTCGCCGGGGCGCGGCTTCATCCGCACCAGCAGCCATTCGCCCTTCATCCGCTGGCCGTCGAGCTTGAAGTGGAGATGCCCCTCCTCGATGTCGTGCGCGCTTTTTCCGGCGATCGGTGCCCAGCTGCCGGTGTCCCACAGCATCACCGTGCCGCCGCCATAGGCACCCTGGGGGATCACGCCTTCGAAATCGGCGTACGACATCGGATGGTCCTCGGTGCGCACCGCCAGCCTTTTGTCTTCAGGATTGGCGCTGGGCCCCTTGGTGACCGCCCAGCTCTTGAGCACGCCGTCGATCTCGAGCCGCAGATCGAAGTGCAGCCGCGTGGCATCGTGCTTCTGCACGATGAAGCGGTTGCCTGCGGCCTTCGACACCTTGCCGGTGGGCTCAGGCGTCCGCTTGAAATCGCGCTTGGCGTTATAGTCGGCAAGCAGATCGGCAGCCTTAGCCATGTCAGGCCCGCTTGCGCGCCGGCGCCTTCTTCGCCGGGGTCTTGGTGGTGGCTACGTCCTTTTTGGGGGCAGGCTTCTTCTTGCCGTCGACCGAGGCCTTGAGCGCTGCCATCAGATCGATGACATTCGATCCCTTGGCGCCGACATCGGGCTCCTCGACATCCTCGAGCACCCGCTTGCCCTTGGCCTTGGCCTTTTTGGCGATCACCCGCTTGAGCGCATCGACATAGTGGTTTTCATAATCGCTGGCGTCGAACTCCCCGGACTTGTTGCCGATCAATGTTTCGGCCAGATCGAGCAGGTCGCTGTCGGGCTTGGCCGAACCGACCTCGCGGAAATAGTCCGCTGCCTTGTTCACTTCATCGGCATAGCGCAGCACTTCGAGGATCAGCCCGCGGCCGCAGGGGCGCAGCGCCACCAATTGTTCCTGCCCGCGCAACGACAGCTGACCCAGCCCAACCTTCTTGGTCCGCTTCAGCGCCTCGCGCAGCACGATATAGGCTTCTTCGGCAAGCTCGTCGGCGGGCACCACATAATAGGGCTTGGTGTAATACAGCACGTCGATGGCATTGCTGTCGACGAACTGGACAAGCTCGAGCGTCCGCTTGCTCTCGAGCTTCACCGCCGCGATCTCCTCGTCGTCGAGCAGCACGTAATTGCCCTTGGACAGCTCGAAACCCTTGACGATATCGTCGTGATCGATCGCCCCGATGCCGGGAACGACCTTCTCGTATTTGACCGGCTTGCCACTGGGCTCGTGGATCTGGCGGAAGCTGACAGCGGCCCCGGATTTGGTGGCCGAATAGATCTCGACGGGGATGGACACCAGCGCGAGGCGGATATGTCCTTTCCAATAGGCACGTGCAGCCATGGTGACCTCGCAATGACGTAAAACGCACATATGCGCGAGTGTGCTACAGGTTCCGTCCGGGCAGATGACAGGCCCGGGGCCGAAGCGATCAGACCGCCGCGCCCACCACTCTGCCGATGCCTGCAGTCAGTGCCATGGCGATCGCGCCCCAGATGGTCACCCGCGCACTCGCGCGCCACAGCGATGCGCCGCCAGCCCCGGCCCCGATCGCGCCGAGCGCCGCGAGAAACAGCAGCGAGGCGACCGCGACCGCCAGCGTCACGCTGGCTTGCGGCGCGATCATCGCGGCGGCCAGCGGCAGCGCAGCACCCACCGAGAAGGTCGCAGCCGATGTCAGCGCGGCCTGCACCGGGCGAGCGGTGGTGAAGGCGGAGATGCCCAGCTCGTCACGGGCATGCGCGCCGAGCGCATCGTGCGCCATCAGCTGGCGGGCGACGATCCCTGCGGTTTCGGCATCGAGCCCGCGGCCCATATAGATGCCCGCAAGCTCCTCGATCTCGGCATCGACGTCGCTTGCCAGCTCGCCGCGTTCGCGTTCGATATCGGCGGTCTCGGTATCCTGCTGCGAGCTGACCGACACGTATTCGCCCGCCGCCATCGACATCGCGCCCGCCACCAGCCCGGCAGCGCCCGCGATCAGCACATCGGAGGAGGCGGCAGACGCCGCCGCCACCCCGATGATCAGGCTGGCGGTCGAGACGATGCCGTCATTGGCGCCCATCACTGCGGCGCGCAGCCAGCCGATGCGCGAGACCAGATGGCGTTCGGAATGATCGTGCAGTCTGCTCATGGTCGGTGCCCTTCCGGCGCGGCGCTGGTCTCGGCGCCTGCCTGGCAGGCGCTATAGATCATCGCAGAGCGAGATGCTGCCGTTATTCCGGCGCCCCCCCGACCGCCTGGTACAGGCCGACCAGGCTCGAAAGCTCGTCGGCCCGTGTCTGGATCAGCGAAAGCTCCACGCTGAGCAGCGCCCGCTGCGCATCGACCTGCTCGATATAGGTCGTATAGCCTGCACGATAGCGGTTCGAAGCATGCCGCAGCGCGTCGGCCACCGCTGCGCGCTGCGCCTGCAATGCGGTTTCCTGGTCGCCCAGATTGGCAAGCACCGCCATGCGGTCCTCTACCTCGCGAAAGGCATTGAGCACGGTCGAAAGATACGCCCAGGCCGCCTGATCGCGCTGCGCGGTCGCGCCCTCGAGCTGCGCGGTCAGCCGGCCACCCTGGAAGATGGGAGCCAGGATGCTGCCGCCCAGCGACCAGATTCCGATCGGGTCTGCCAGCAGGTCCGACACCGCCAGCCCCGCGCTGGCACCGAGATTGATCGAGGGCATGAACTGCGCCCGGGCGGCGCGCATCTGGGCATCGCCTGCTGCAATGCGAAATTCGGCAGCAGCCACATCGGGTCGGCGGCGGAGCAGTTCGGATGGGAGCGTCGACGGGGGCGCGGGAATGCGCAGCTGGTAAAGCGTGCCGCCGCGCGAAATGGCACCGGGCAGCTCGCCGGTAAGCACCGAGAGCATGTTTTCCTGCCGCGCGATCTGGGCCTTCAGCTGCGGCACAAGCTGAACGGTCGCCTGATATTCTGCCTCGGCCTGGCGCAGTTCGAGCTGCGAGGTATAGCCGACTTCGGCGCGGTCGCGGGCGAACTTGAGCGCCTGCTGGCGAGCCTCGACGGTCTCGTCGAGCACCACCAGCCGGGCATCGAGCGCCAGCAGGGTGATATAGCCGTTGGCGGTCGCCGCTGCGACCGACAGCCGCGCCGCCTCTTCACTGGCCTCGCTCGCCGCGACATTGGCCTCGGCGGCATCGACACGCGCGGCGTTCTTGCCGAACAGGTCGATCTCGTAGCTCGCGCGAAACGCCGGTTGCGCGACGATCTGGTCCAGCCCCTGGCCGAAGGGCGAGACCTCCCGCCGCACCGCGCCATCCACCCCGACCCCGAGCGTGGGCAGCAGGAACGCGCGCGAGCCGCGTTCGGTGGCGCGCGCTTCCTCGACCCGCGCCGCAGCGATCCTGACATCGGGATTGGCGAGGCGTGCCTTTTCGACCAGCGCCGACAGCTGCGGATCGCCAAAACCCTGCCACCATTGCGCTTCGACTGGCGCGGTCACGCCAAGCTGCGTGCGCCACTGGGCAGGCGCGCTCACCGATGCCGCCATCGGAGCATCTTGCAGCGCAGGAGCACAGGCGCCAAGCAGCAACAGGCCGGAGAGGGCCGCGAGAAGCACTGGACGCATCGCCGTCACTCCCCGGTGTGCACGGTTGCGATGACCGACATGCCCGGGCCCAGCCGCCTGGCGGGCTTCTGGCCGGGATCGAGCACGATCCGCACCGCGATCCGCTGCGGCACCTTGACGAAATTTCCCGCCCCGGTGTCGGGCTTGACGATGCTGAACTCGCTGCTTGCGGCGGGCGAGACGCTCTGCACGCGCCCGGTCAGCCGGGTGCCGCCCAGCGCATCGACCTCGAGCGTCGCGCGCTGGCCGACCGCCATCTTCTCGGTCTGGGCTTCCTTGAAATTGGCGACCACCCAAAGTTCGTCGGGGACGATGTACATCAATTGCGTCCCGGCGCTGACCAGCTGGCCTTCGCGCGCGGTGATCTCGCTCAGCCTGCCCGAGCGGGGTGCGCGGATTTCGGTGCGCGACAGTTCGAACGCCGCCAGATCGCGCGATGCCTGCGCGCCTGCCACCTGTGCCTCGAGCGCGCCGCGCCCGACGCTGACCGAGCGGATGTTCTCTGCCGCGATCGCTCGCTGCGCTTCGGCCTGGCGGACGCCGGCCTGCGCCTGGCGCAACGCGGCGAGCGCCTGGTCGCGCTCGCGCAGCGAGACCGAGCCTTCATCGACGAGCTCGCCGATGCGCTTCATGTCCGCCTGCGCCTTCAGATAGCCCGCCTGCGCGCTGGCGACCGAGGCATCCTGCAGCCTGAGCTGCGCCTGGGCGGACCGGAGGCTCTGCTCGCTGTTGGCCAAAGTCGCCTGTTGCGCGGCAATGTTGGCCGCGCCCTGCTGGACCTTCTCGCGATAGGGTGTGGCATCGATGCGCGCCAGCAGCTGGCCCTTTTCGACCCTCTGGAAATCGGCGACCCCGACTTCGACCAGATAGCCTGCGACCTGCGGGCTGACGATGGTCGTGCGCCCGCGCACATAGGAGTTGTTGGTGGTCTCGTCCCCCCCGGCAAAGGGCGGCAGGCCCCAGGCAAAGAGCGCCGCCAGCACACCCAGGACGATCAGAACCAGCGCCACGCCCACGCGCTGACGCGACACCTGCGGCGACCAGCCCTTTTCGGGCTGCGCCAGGGGGGCTTCGGTTTCAGTTGCCTTGGGCGCCGTGTCCTGCGGCGGAAGAGTGGAGGCTGTCATGGGTTCGTCCTTGCGCGCATGGCCTCGATAAAGGCCAGTTCCTTGGCGAGCGGATTGCGCCCGCGAATCTTGTTGATCACCCAGGGCACGAGCAGCGCGACGAAGGTGATCGCCGAGAGCGTGCCGATGAGAAAGAAGACGTCGTTGAAGGCAAGCACCGCCGCCTCGCGCCCGATCTGCTGCGATATGCTGGCAGCTGTGGTCTGCTGCACCAGCGCCGGGTCCTGCTGCAGCGGCGCGGTGCGCTGCGCGACATTGGAGACCGCCTGCGAAAGCTGCGCGTTGCCCAGCGCCAGCGTCGTCCCGGCATCGATCAGATGCGTCTTCAGCCGGATCGTGTGAAACGCAGAGAGCAACGCGATACCGGCCAGACCGCCGACCGATTGCGACAGCGAGAAGATCGCGATGAAGCTGATGATGTAGTTCTGCCCTGCGGCAAGCGCCCTGAGCATGCCCTGCATCAGCACCGGCCCCATCGCGAACACCGCTGCAAAGGCGATCGCGGCCTGCGACAGATACAGGTCCTGCGGGCGGGTCATCACACCCGCACGGGTATCGGCAAAGGCGGCGACACAGATCACCAGCACGGCAAACAGCACCGGCCGTGCGAGGTCCTTGGGATCGAGCCGGATGACCGAGAGCACCACGCCGGCGACCGTCGCGCCGGTGAGCACCCAGAAATAGCCGGTCAGCTGCTCGTTGCCATAGCCCAGCGCCACGAACATCCCGCTGGCGCCGAAACCCTGTTCGGCGACCAGAATGCGCACCGTCGCACCGATCGCCGCAATTCCCAGGATCGCCCGGCTGGACAGCCAGCTCAGATCGAGCATGGGGCTCTTGCGGTTGGCCTCGATCAGCAGGCAGCCGCCCAGGCCGATGATCGCCAGCGCGGCGGCATAGCCCAGCCAGGGAGCGTCCCACCACTGGATCCGCCCCTGGATCAGGAACGCGCACAGCGATGCCACGCCCAGCACGAACAGCGCGATGCTGGGGATGTCGAGCTTCTCGAAGGTCAGCTTGCGCACCCCGGGCGGGAGGCGCAGCAGATAAACCAGCCCCAGCCCGAGCAGCGACAGCGCAAACTGGAACTGGAAGACGCGGTCGATATCGCCATCCACCAGCAGCGCGGGCGACAGCGCGCGGGTGAGCGGAAAGGCGATCTGGGTGAGGCCAAGCGACAGCACCAGCCCCACCGTGCGCAGCGCGGGCGGAAGGCCCTGCATCAGATAGTAGATGGTCAGCGCAGACAGGCCGCTGGCGGCGATCCCGGCGACGGCGCGTGCGCCAAGCTCGGCATGATAGCCCGGCCCGATCAGCTGCACCAGATTGGCGGTCACCAGCCCCGCCATCGCCCAGCGCACGAACAGCTGGATGCCGAATTCCTGCCGCACCCGGAACAGCAGCATGCTCATCGAGGCGTAGGTCGCGTAGAACGCCACCGTCATCCAGCCGGCTTCGACCGGGGTGAGCGCAAACTCGGCCTGCAGCGCGGACGTGTTGGCGAGCTGAAATCCGTTCTGCGCCCCGCCCACCAGGCCGATGAAGATACCGATGGCGAGATACGCCGCCCGCCGCCTCGCAGGGTGGTCGGGGTTGGCGGGCGACCCCGGCAGAATAGGCATCTCGTGCGGTTTGAACGCATAGCCATCCGCAGCGTCGACCAGAGGGCGCGGGGTCTCAGCCACAGCGCAGCGCCGCATCGATCAGCGTGGCCTCGAGCGCCCCGGCAAAGGCGTGCTCGTCGCCGACACCTGTCACCAGCGTTGCCAGCCGCTCCCGCCGGGCGACGGCGCTGGCAGCCGAATAGATGAAAGTGGCGACCCGGAACTGGAGATAGGCCTGCTCACCGGGACACTCGGCCACTGCCGCTTGCGCCAGATCGTAAAAGCGCTGGTGCAAGGGCCCCGAAAGCTCGCGCAGCAGCCACTCGGCACGGACCGTGTCGGTGGTGGTGTCGCGCAGGATAAGCCGCGGAACTTCGGGATGCGCCAGCAGATGCGCCACATAGGTCGCCATCGCGTTCTTCAGATCGGCGCGCGGATCGGCGGCGCCTGCCTTGTCCCTGGCCGCCGCTGCACCCAGAGCATCGTGCAGATCGGACGCGGCGCTTGCGACAATCGCCTTCCACAGCCCCAGCTTGCTGCCGAAATGATAGGAGACCAACGCGACATCGACCCCTGCATCGGCGGCGATCTCGCGCAGCGGTGTCGCCTCATAGCCCTGCCTGGCAAAGCGCAGCATGGCGGACGTCTCCAGCGCCTTGCGGCCCTGGCGAGCATCATCCCTGGGTCTGCCGGCGCCTTGTCTGCGTGCCATGAGCGAATCCTGCGTGCGGTGCGAGCGAGGTCGTCGCGCCTATTTCAACACCCGTTGAATACGTCGCCAGCCCTTCGAGGTTCCCGCACAGGCCCGAAAATTATAACATGGGTTAATCTTGAGGCGCGATTTGGTTGCGAGGCCGTGCAATCGGTCGAAAATCGAACGTTATCCGCATCGGCACGGGCAACGTTTTGTGCAGCGCAGCGTAACCATCCTGACATCTCAGGAGGCGCAGCATGTTTTTTGCCCATGGGTCCAAGGGCGAGGACCAGCATAGTTCGACAATCGTCTCGTTTCCCCGTCGCCAGGCCCAGCGCTGCGTCACGATCATCAGCACCTATCCGCCCCGCAAATGCGGGCTTGCAACCTTTGCGGCCGATGTCGTCGAGCAGGTCGGCGCGCATTTCGATAACGTGAAGTTCAACATCTGGGCGATGACCAATGGCGATGCCGCCATCCCCGAGGGCGTGAACGCAATCTGCAGCAGTGATGTCGAAAGCCATCGCACCGCGGCAGCCGCAATCAACGCCACCACCACCGATGCAGTTTGGGTGCAGCACGAGTTCGGGATCTATGGCGGTCCCGACGGCGAGATGATCATCGATCTGGTCGACCGGATCGCAGCCCCGCTCATCGTCACCTTCCACACCGTGCTCGAGGACCCTTCGGACAACCAGCGGCGGATCATCGACCATCTTGTCAGCAGGGCATCAAGGATCATGGTGATGAGCCCCCTGTCGCGCGACCGGCTGACCGAGCGGCATCATGCGCCGCACGAGATCATCGACGTGATCGAGCACGGCGCACCCGACCGTCCGTTCGGTCGGGAACAGCAGTTCAAGGCCGAACGCGGGCTGGGCGATCGCCCGGTGCTCACCACCTTCGGCCTGCTCGGCCGCGGCAAGGGGCTTGAAGCCGTGATCGAGGCGCTGCCTGCCATCCTGCGCAGCAACCCCGACATCTGCTATCGCATCGTCGGAGCGACGCATCCCAATCTGGTCGCCAGTGAGGGCGAGCGCTATCGCGAAGAGCTGATGCAGCGCGCCGAACAGCTGGGCGTGGCGCACGCCATCGAATGGGAAAACAGGTTTCTGAGCACCGATGAGCTGCTCGACCAGCTCGAGGCCTGCGACATCTACCTCACGCCCTATCCCAACCTCCAGCAATCGACGAGCGGTACGCTGAGCTACGCCGTTGCACTCGGCAAGGCGGTTGTGTCGACGCCGTACATCCACGCCCGCGAGCTGCTCGCCGATGGGGTGGGCGTGCTGATCGAGCCGCAATCGGTATCGGGAATCGCCGACGCTGTCTGCTCGCTGCTGGCCGACCCCGGCACGCTGGCGGCGCAGAAGCTGCGCGCCTATGATCGCGGCAGGCAGACCATCTGGCCGCGCTTTGCAGAAGCGGTCGAGCAGATGATCGAGCAGACCGTCGCGCGCCCGCTTTCCAAGACCGCGCTGGTGCAGCCAAGCTTTGACGGTGTCCGCCGGATGAGCGATTCAACCGGAATGTTCCAGCACGCGCTCGGGATGATCCCCGATCGCAGGCACGGCTATTGCCTTGATGACAACGTCCGGGCGCTGATGCTCCTCAATGTCACCACCGCAATCGGTACCAGCGAGCAGACCGATCGCTCGACGGTCTGTGCGTCGTTCATCCAGCATGCCTGGAACCCCGACAAGGGTCTCTTCCGCAATTTCATGGGATTTGATCGAAGCTGGCTCGAGGATTTCGGATCGGAAGATTCGAACGGCCGGACCGTCTGGTCGCTGGCGCACACCGCGGTGAACAACCCCAACAGGGAGATCCGCGAATGGGCAACCCGTCTGTATGACGAGGTTCTGGATCATTGCGCCAGCCTGGACAGCCCCCGGACGCTGGCGTTTATCACCCTGGGCGCTTCTGCCATGCTCCAGGTCCGGCCCGCGCATGGCCCGTCGTTGCGCGCAGCCGAACGCGGCGCCGGGATCCTCGCGCATCTTGCGGGGCAGTCCCGCCGTCCCGACTGGACCTGGTTCGAAGCGATGCTCGCTTATGACAACCCGCGCATGCCCCAGGCGCTGATCGCGGCAGGAATGGCGCTTGGCCGCAACGACTGGCTTGAGATCGGGCTCGATACGCTGCGCTGGATCTGCGAGCGGCAGATCGCCGCTGCCGGTCATTTCCGTCCCATCGGATCGGAAGGGTTCGGCCAGGATTATGGCCATATGCCGTTCGACCAGCAGCCGCTCGAGGCGCAGGCCGCGCTGGATGCGTGCGCTGCGGCATTTGCGGCAGACGGCGGGCCGCATTGGCGCCGCTACGGGCTGGCCGCGTGGAACTGGTTCTTCGGTGCCAACGACAGGGGCGAGGTTCTGGCAGATCCGGTCAGCGGACTGTGCAGGGATGGCCTGAACCCGCGGGGCGCCAATCTGAACTGCGGCGCTGAAAGCATATTGGCGTTTCAACTCGGTTATCATTCCATGCTAGCGCTCGTGCCAGATGAAGGCCAGCATTCGGGAGACGCGGTTGAAAAGCTCAAGAAACAGGTATCGCGGGCCCTTGCATATCCATGACCTGAGACTGAGCGCCGACCCGTCGCGGGTCGTGCTGCGCCCGTTCCATCTGACCTGGCAAGCCCAGCAGGCCGAAGACAACCGTGCATTGAAGCTGGTTGAGAACATCACCTCGCTCGGCGAAGACGAGGTCACTGCGGAATACGGAAAGGTGCTTGCCGATTTCAAGGATCGGCACTGGCAGACCGAAGCGATGTTCGCCGAGCGGTGGCAGGAGGTGCACGCAGCCCTGGGCCTTGGCCAGGCCGACTTCTCGCCTGCGCGGCAGAAGCTGATCGGGGCGTATTTCTGTCACGAATATGCCTATGCCGCAGCCGCGCTGATGAACCCTTCGATCGTCCCGCATCCCGATCAGAGCGGGTGCGAAAGCGGTGCGGTGCGGTTCATCATGTCGCTGCGTGCAGTGGGTGAAGGCCATATCAGTTCGATCGCCTTCCGCGAGGGCATCGCATCGGCGAGCGGCGGCATCGATCTGTGGCCGCAGAGCTCGTGGGCGACCTCGGTCGAGCTGGACAATGCCAGCCTGACCGACGGCGACAGCGCCGTGACCGTGCATCGCCATGCGGACAGCAGCCTTTCCAACACCGTGATCTTTCCCGTGACCGAGCAGCAACGCAACGGGCTGGAAGACCTGAGGCTCGTGCGCTTTCGGCACGACGACGGCAGCTATGAGTGGATCGGAACCTATACCGCCTATTCGGGCGCGACCATCCGGTCGGAGCTGCTTCGCACCACCGACTTCAAGCAGTTCGTGCTCGAGCCCATCGAAGGCAAGGCCGGCAGAAACAAGGGCATGGCGCTGTTCCCCGAGAAGATCGGGGGGCAATATGCGATGATCGGACGGCAGGACGGCAAGAACCTGTTCCTGCTCCAGAGCCCGCGGGTGGATTGCTGGGAAGACGAAGGCCGCCTGATCATGGAGCCTGAATTCCCCTGGGAATTCATCCAGATCGGCAACTGCGGGAGCCCGATCCGCACGCCGCATGGCTGGCTGCTGTTGACCCATGGCGTGGGCGCGATGCGCAAATACGCGCTTGGCTGCGCGCTGCTCGATCTCGACGACCCCTCGAAGGTTATCGCGCGCACCACCCAGCCGCTGCTTACCGCCGAGAATGCGGACCGGTCGGGCTATGTGCCCAACGTGATCTATACCTGCGGCGCGATGCTGCTGGAGGACCAGCTGGTCATTCCCTATGGCATTTCGGACAGCTCGGTAGGGTTCGCCAACATATCGCTGGACGACCTGCTCAAGACCATGCGGTGATGCGCAGGGCGTGTCAGGAGCCTTGCGAGAACCAGCCACTGCCCTTCAGTCGCTGTTGCATCGCCCGGCTGACCGGCACCTGCAGCCCCGAGGACAGATCGAGCATCATGCGGCCTGCGCGCTGACCGCCTGAGGTCACCGCGGCGCGTGCGACCCACCAGCTGCGGTGGACCCGCGCCCCCGGCGCATCGTCCAGCAAGGCGCAGGCATCGGTCATCCGCATCAGCACCAGATTGCTTCCCGCATCGGTATGGACGCGCAGATAATGGTCTTCGGCCTCGATCGCCAGCAGCCTGGCGCTGCGCAGATTGACCGGCAGCTTTTCGGCCAGCAAGGGCGGGATCGCCGGAGCACCTTCGGGCTGGGGACTTTCGGGCTGGGCGCTCTGGCTCGGGACCGGCTGTGCGGCATCCGGGAGAGCCATGGCGGGTTGAAGGGCGGGCGCCCTGGGCTGGATATCGGCATTGGCGAGATAGTTGATCGCGGTCAGCACCAGCGTGATCAGCAGCACCGCCAGCCAGAACTGGAGCACCAGCATCGGCGTGATCATCTCCACGCCGAAGAACAGCGCGCTCACCACGATCACGATGAAGCTGTGCGGGAGCGACACCAGCAGCGCCACCAGCGCGATCTCCAGCCAGCGTCGCGATTCCAGGCCGCCCCAGCTGCGCACCAGCGCCGACACCCCAATCCCCAGGAACGATCCCGGCATGATGACCGCGGCCCAATAGGCAAGGCGAAGGCCCAGCGGGGCCTCGCCTGTGCCAAGCGCGCCGAGATAGGCCAGAACCGCCGCAGCCGCCGCCGCGATTCCAAGCCCGCGAAACGCTTGCGCCTGCAGGGAAAATGCATTTGGCGAAGCGCGAACTGCAGAGGCTTCGTTCTCACGCATCAAGGCTCGCAACTCACGTATCCAGGGAAGACGGACGGGTGATAGCCGGGGCAGGAGGAACCGGTCAATGGCGGCACCGCCGTCATCACCCTCAGGAGACCCGACCCATGAAGACCTTTTTCGCGATCGCAGCGCTTGCGGCAGCCGGCATGGCCAGCGCGCAGGCGCCGCAGCCACAGGCCCCGCAGATGGCCGCCGCCAACCCCAGCGCCAGCGCCAGCCTCACCATCCGGTTCGAACAGATCACCGCTCCGACCGGCCGGATCCTGATGAGTGTCTATGACAGCGAGACAGCGCACGACAAGGGCGGCAAGCCCGCACGGGTGGGCATGGTCGAGGTCGACGGTGCCACCGCCACGCTGACGCTCACCGGTCTTGCGCCGGGCCGCTATGCGATCAAGGTGTTCCACGATGTCGATGGCGATGGCCAGATGAAGATGAACCCCTTCGGCATGCCGCTCGAACCCTTTGCCTTTTCCAATGGAGCAAGGCCCGAAGGCGGGCCAGCGCTGTGGAGAGCGGCGAGCTTTGACGTGCCGGCAGGGGCCAGCGAAACCCGGATCAGCTTCCGGTGACCGCCGCCAGCCTCAACCGCCGCGATCTTCTGCTGCGCGGAGGCCTTGCCACCGCCGGCGCCATGCTGCCCGGCTGGGCCGGCACCGCGATGGCGGCGACGCAAGCCCCGGCGCTGCCCGACTGGACGCTGGGCGTGGGCGACATCCTGTCGGACATCGCGCCGCAGCCGCTGGTGCGCGTCTCGGGCCGCGCACCGGCGCTCAAGGGCACGCTCTACCGCAATGGCCCCGCGCGCTTCCGGCGCGGCGCGAGCGCGGTCGGACACTGGTTCGATGGCGACGGGCTGGTGCGCGCCTGGCGGGTGAACGGCGACAAGGCGAGCCTTGCAGCGCGGTTCGTCGACACCCCCAAGCGCCGCCTCGAAGAGCAGCTCGGCCGCATCGTCCAGCCCGGCTTCGGCACGCCAGCAGGGCCGGGCGCGAGTGTCGGCAGTCCGGACGATACCAACCCGGCCAACACCCATGTGATCGCCGCAGGTGGCCGCCTGCTGGCGCTGTGGGAGGCAGGGTCCGCCACCGCGATCGACCCGGAAACACTGGCGACGCAGGGCATGGTGACCTTTCGCGACGATCTCGCCCGGATGCCGTTCCTCGCGCATCCGCGGATCGAGCCTTCGGGGCAGATCTGGAACATCGGGTCGGGCGGCGACAGCGCCTATGTCTGGAGGCTCTCGGCCGATGGCAGTTTCGAGGCGGGTCAGGCCATCGCGCTGCCGATGGCAAGCTATATGCACGACTTCACCGCCACCGCCCGGCACCTCGTCATCCTGTGCCAGCCCTGGGTATCGGACCAGGCCCGCCTGCCGTTCTCGCAGAGCATGAGCTGGCGCCCCGAGCGCGGATCGCGGGTGCTGGTTCTGGACAAGGACGACCTCTCGCGCCGCCGCGAATACGAGCTGCCGCCATTGTTCTTCTTCCATCTGGGCGATGCCTGGGAGGAGGCCGACGGCACCATCCGCTTCGATGGCTGTTTCCACGCCGACCCGACCTTCGCGTTGCTGGGCGCGCCGGGGCTGGTCGAGGGGCGGCACGAATATTCAGAGAGGCCCGAGCTCACCCTTGTGACGCTGCACCCCGATGGTCGCGCCGACATGAAGGCTGCAGGGATTTCCGCCGAGTTCCTGCGCAGCGCGCCAGAGACTGCTGGCCTTCTGCGCCACCAGACCATCCATGTCGGAGGCTATCGCACCGACCGCCCCTTCGCGCGCAGCATCGGCATCTGGGACTGGCGGTCCGGCCGCGACGACAGCTTCGATTTCGGTGCCCGCCAGCTGGTGGAGGAGTTCGTCCCCGCAGGCCGCCACCTGATCGGCACCACGCTCAACCTCGACGCGCGCGCGACCGAGCTGCACGTGTTCGACGCCCGCAAGGTTGCCGACGGCCCGGTGGTCACCTGGCGCAGCACCGTCCCGCTGCCGCTGAGCTTCCACGGCAGCTGGGTTTCGGGCTGACGCAAGCGGGGAGCACCTCAGAGCGTCAGCACGGCAATCCCGGCGGGAGGAATCAGCTTTTCGCCCAGCACCAGCCGGCCGCCGATGCCATCGGGGATCGCGACCGGGGTTGGGGCATAATTGAACGCAAAGACATGGCTGGCCGTGCGGCGCAGGCGCAGACCCTCGGGCAGCGCCACGGTGTCGACGCCCGCCTCGCGCGCTGCAGACTGCAGAACGGGCGCGAGAATGTCCGGCTCAGGCCAGGCGGCAAGATAGCGTCGGTTGCCCGATCGCCAGCAGGCGACGGTTCCGTCATCGGCGACGAGCTCTGCTGCCGCATCGGTTTCCAGATGCTCGATCCAGCGGCGCACCGCCCAACCCTGGCCCGGATGCACCAGCCCCGGTCTCAGGCTCTCCACCCGCACGACTTTGGCCGGGAAGATCGCGCCGGGCGGCAGGCCATCGGGTATCGCGAAGTCGGCCGTGCGGCTTCCCGATCGCGGGCCGATCACGACAGGGCCTTCAAAGGCGGCGAGGTGCGCCAAAAGTTCGTCGGGCACCACCGGCAGGCAGGGCACCACGCACATCGCATAGCCTTCGAGCGGCGCATTGGCCGGGAGGATGTCGACATTCAGACCCAGCTGCCGCAGCGCGCAATAGGCATCGAACGCCGCCCACAACGCGGACAGCCCCGCACCCTGCGGCTGGATCGTTGTGATCCAGTCCGAATCATAGGAGAAGATCAGCGCGACGCTCTTGGCCGCAGCGGACATCGGGCCGATCGCGGCGATGTCGCGCGCGGCCTGGGCCGCTTCGGCATAGGCGGGCGCGGGGGCATCGTCAGGGCGCAAAAGACCAGCGTGCAGCTGTTCCTGGGCAAAGGGTGCCTGGCGCCAGCGGAAATAGCTGACCAGCTCGGCGCCATGGGCCAGCGCCTCGAGCGTCCACAGCCGCACCATGCCATCCAGCGGCGCCGGGTTGTGCCGCGCCCAGTTGACCGGTCCGGGCTGCTGCTCCAGCACCCACCAGCGGCCACCGCGCGCGCATCCCCGGTACAGATCGTGATGGAAGGCGGCGATATCGGGGTGGCCCTGGCGCGCATAACGCAGTCTGTCGTCCTCGCTGAACCGGAAGCTTTCGAGAAAGCCCAGCGGATAGCTGTCCCAGCCCACGGCATCGAGCGACTGCGCGACATCGTGATGATCGAACTCGGTGAAGAAGCCCATGAAGTTGTGGGTGATGTCGCGCCCGGGGGACAATTCGCGCAGGATGTCCACCTGGATCTGGTTGAAGCGCACCACCTCATCCGAGGCGAAGCGGCGAAGGGCGAGCCAATGTGCAGGGTTCGCTTCGGTGACGGTCAGGTTGGGCAGGTCGATTTCGTCGAAGCTGCGATATTCCTGGCTCCAGAACACATTGCCCCAGGCGCGGTTGAGCGCTGCGACATCGCCATAACGTTCGGCCAGCCAGACACGGAACGCCGCCAAGGCAGCGGGTGAAAAGCTCTGCACCGTGTCGTGGCAGCCATATTCATTGTCGGTCTGCCACGCGACCACCGCCGGATGGTGACCATAGCGTTCGGCCACGGCGCGGGTGATGCGCGCGGACTGATTGCGATATCCGGCATGGCTGAAGCAGTAATGACGCCGCGACCCGAAGCGCCGCGGACGACCGTCGCGGTCGATCGCGATCATGTCGGGCATGGAATCGACCAGCCATTTGGGAGGCGTGGCCGTGGGCGTTCCCAGGATAACGCCAAGCCCTGCGGCATGCAGCGTTTCGATCGCCCGATCGAGCCAGGCCCAATCGAACCGGCCGGGCTCGGGTTCGATCCGGCTCCAGGCAAACTCGCCGATGCGCACCCGGGTCAGCCCGATCTCGCGCATCCGCCGGGCATCGTTAGCCCATTGCGATTTGGGCCAGTGTTCCGGGTAATAACAGACGCCAAGCTGCATCAGCTGCGGCTTCGGGGATGGGCTATCGGAGATCATGGCTGCGCGGTTGCTCTCTTGTGGGGCCAGGGGATTGCGAAAGGACGATATGTCGATTTGGCGCGCGCGCCACGTCAAAAAGGCGTCATGGCTGGCCGGGTGCTCGGCGGTCAGCCGCGCAGCAGGCGGGCTCCCGCGGACGGAATGCCCCGGAAATGGGCCTGTGCCGGCAGGCCCGCGCGCTGCCAATGGTTGGCAATCGCGCGATCCACTGCAGGCAGCCGGTCTGCCGCGATCACCGCCACGACACAGCCGCCAAAGCCGCCTCCGGTCATTCTGGCGCCGCCGTCCTCGCCGATCGCGGCGTTCAGGCTGTCGACCAGCGCATCCACCGCCGGCACGCTGACCTCGAAATCGTCCCGCAACGATGCATGCGATTGCCGCATGGCTTGCCCAAGCTCCGCCAGATCGCCGCGCGCCATCGCCTCGGCTGCGCTGAGCGTGCGCGCATTTTCGGTGACGACATGCCGCGCGCGGCGATAGACGGTGGCATTGCAGCCGGCCTCGCCTGCCTCGAGCATCGCCAGGTCCAGGTCGCGCAACGACCCGACGCCGAAATACTCCGCCGCCTGCCGGCACTGGGCGCGACGCTCGTTATAGGCGCTGTCGACAAGCCCGCGCGCCACGCCCGAAGGAACGATGACGATTACGGCATCGGCGGGAAAGGCAACCGGCTTTGCGCTCAGGCTGCGGCAGTCGAGCAGCAGCGCGCTGTCCTGCTCGCCAAAGGCCGACGCAATCTGGTCGAGCAGGCCGCAAGCGCAGCCGACATAATGATGCTCGGACCATTGCGCGACCCGCGCCAGCACGTGCTTGTCGGGCGCCTCCGCACCCGCCACAGCCGTCAGCGCAAGGCCCAGCGCAACCCCCAGCGAGGCGGACGAGGACAGGCCGTTGCCCTGCGGCACATCGCCCGAAAAGGCGAGCTTTGCCCCGCGCACGGGCAGGCCGAATGCGGGCAATCCGGCAGCGATGCCGCGGACGTGATTTCGCCACTCGCCCTGGGCCGCAGTTTCGATCGGCGCATCGATACGGACGTCATCTTCCGCCATGTCCAGGTCCGCGGCTCGCGCGATAATGTGCGGCTCCTCCAGCGGGCTTGCGGCAACCACGGTGCCGAACTGCAGCGCGCAAGGCAGGGCAAAGCCGTCGTTGTAATCGGTATGATCGCCGATCAGATTGACCCGGCCGGGGGCGAAAGCGAGGATCGCGGGCTCATGGCCATAGGCGCGGCGAAACGCGGCGATCGTGCGTTCGACGAGCGGGAATATGTCGATCATGCCGGGCTCGCCTTGCGGTAATGGACCGGGCTGACGGCGCGCAGCCGCTCGGCAGCCTGTTCGGCGGTCAGATCGCGCTGCGCCTCGGCGAGCATTTCATAGCCGACCATGAACTTGCGAACGCTGGCAGACCGCAGCAGCGGCGGATAGAAATGCGCGTGCAGCTGCCAGTGCGCCTGATCGCCCGCGCCATAGGGCGCGCCGTGCCAGCCCATCGAATAGGGGAACGAGCAGCCGAACAGGTTGTCGTAGCGCGCGGTCAGTTCGCTGAGCAGCGCGCCCAGGCTGTCGCGGTCGGATGCCTCTAGCTGCTCCATCCGCTGGACGGCAAAGCGCGGCAGCACCAGCGCTTCGAACGGCCAGACCGCCCAGAACGGGACGATCGCCATCCAGCGCGCGTTTTCGACCACCACGCGCGGGCCGCCGGCCTCGCGCGCGGCGATATCGCCGAGCAGCGTCCGCCCGGTCCTCTCGAAATAGGCCCGCTGGCGCGCATCCTCTCTCGCCGGTTCATCAGGCAGATGCGCGCTCGCCCAGATCTGTCCGTGCGGGTGCGGGTTGGAGCAGCCCATGGCCGCGCCCTTGTTCTCGAAGATCTGGACCCAGGCATAACGCTGCCCAAGCTCGGCGGATTGATCCGCCCAGATATCGATCACCGCGCGCAATTCCGCAGCGGACAGCTCGGGCAGCGTCAGCGCGTGGTTGGGGGAGAAGCACATCACGCGGCACTCTCCCGAGACCGGCTCGGCCACCAGCAACGCGTCCGGGTCGGGATCTGCTGCGGCCAAGGCCTTGGCGGCGGGCATCAGCGCGGCGAAATCATTCTCGAACACCCAGGGTCCGGAGTAATCGGGATTGGTTTCTCCATTGGCGCGGGTGTTGCCGGGGCAAAGAAAGCAGGCCGGATCATGCGCAGGCAGCACCGCAATGTCGGGCGCCTCGATCTGGCCCTGCCACGGGCGCTGGGTGCGGTGCGGCGAGACCAGCACCCATTGGCCGTTCAACGGATTGAACCTGCGGTGCACGGCTGCAGCATCACCCATGGCGTCTTGCTCCCGGTCCGACATAACGCGCGACATTGCCGAAGATCACGCGGTTCGATGTCAGCGCCACGATCACCGACGCCACCAGCACCACGAGCATCACATCGATATAGTGCAGCCCGCCCCAGCCGATATGCTGGTAGAAGGTCTCGCCGGGATAGAGCATGTCGGGCTTGTACAGCACGAAGGTGTGCAGCGCGTAGCTCGCAACCCCGAACACCAGCCCGATGATCGCCGCGCGCGCATCGACATTGGCGAACAGCAGCCCGGCGATGAACGCGGACAGCACCGGCATCGACGACAGACCGTTCAATTCCTGCAACAGGTTGATGATGCTCTTGGCGTTTTCGAACGCAGGGACCAGCAGGATCGAAGTGACGGTCAGGACCGCTGAGGTCCAGGCGGCCAGCTTCCAGTGGCTCTTGACCGACCGGATGAACTTGTCGTGGAAGTCGATCGCATAAAGCGCGACCGAGCTGTTGAGGATCGCACTGGTGTGCGCGATCACTGCCGCCGCCATCAGCGCGGCGAACGCGCCCGACATCCACGGCGGGAGCACATGCGCCACCACCCGGCCATAGCTTGCATCGCCCATCGGCCCGAACAGCTTGTATCCCACCACCCCGGGCACGACGACGATCACCGGAATGATCAAGATCCGCACCACGGCTGCGGCCATTACGCCCTTTTGCGCTTCGCGGATGGTCGGCGCGGTCATCGCCTTTTGCGTGATGTTCTGGTTGGTGGACCAGTAGAAGATCTGGATGAACAGCATCCCGGTGAACAGGGTGTGGAACGGAATGGGCGAGTCCGTATCGCCAACCATCGATATCCGCTCCGGCGGCACCCCGCTGACCAGATCGAAATCGACCGCGTTCAGGGCCAGGATGACCACCAGCATCGCGACGGCGAGCACGCCGATGCCGGAAAAGGTATCCATCACCGCCACGGCCTTGAGGCCGCCGGTGATGGTGTAGATGGCCGCGATGATGGCCATCGGCGCTGCGAACCACAGCAGCGGCCAGTCCACACCGAACATGGATTTGAGGAAAAGGCTGCCCGAATAGAGCGCTGCGGGAAGGTAGATCAGGATGTTCCCGAGCAGGAAGATCGCCGAGATCACGGTGCGGATGCTGCCGCCCTCATAGCGGCGCTCCAGAAGCTCGGTCACGGTGGTGCACCCCTGGCGATAGTAGATCGGCACGAAGATGAACGCGAGGATCATCAGCCCGACAAAGCCCGAAATCTCCCACCAGGCGAGCAGCAGCATCTGGTTGCCGTTCATGCCGACAAGCTGTTCGGTCGACAGGTTGGTGAGCGTGATCGAGCCTGCCACGTACAGCCAGGTGAGGCCGCCGCCGGCGAGGAAGACCTCCTTTCCCGATCCGTCGTGCGAGCCGCCAATGCCACGGACCTTCCACCACGTCGCCAGCCCGATCAGCGCGGTGATCGCAATGAACACCGCCACCTGGCTTCCCTGCACCATGACCTCCGGCAACAGCCCTCTCCCACCCTTTTCTTGCTCATGCCGGTCCAACAGGTTTAGATCAAGCAAGGCCTTGCGCCGTTCATTGACTGTCATTCCATCAAGGCCACCTTTCATGTCCAGCCTCCCCCCGTGCGCGCGTCTCGATGGCGACGGTCTTACGATGGTGCTCGATCTGCGCGCCGGTGCTGCGGAACCGGTCTATTTCGGGCCGACCCTGCCGATGGCCGAGGATCTTGCGAGCCTGTGCGATGTCCTGCGGCGCGAGCGGCATGCCTCGCAGCCGGACCGCCCCGCGCCGCGTTCGCTGCTGCCCTTTGCGGGCGAGGGACATCTTTGCGCGCCGTCCATCGTCATCCATCAGCACGGACGCCCGCTGACGCCGCGGATGCTGCTGGTCGCGATCACGCAGCGCGATGCCGGGCTGTGCCTCGAGCACCGCGATGACGCCCTGGGCTTGAGTGTCCAGATCGAGATTGCGATCGTTCACGGCGGGCTGGTCGAGTTCGGCACGCAGCTGCGCAATCAGAGCACGCACCCGATCGGGCTGATCAGCCTCGCATCGCTGACGCTGCCATTGCCCAGCTGGGCCAGCCATATGGTGCGCTATGCAGGCCGCTGGTCCGGCGAGATGCAGCAGCAGCGGCTGGCCCTGCACCAGGGGGCGATCACCAGCGCGTCCTATGGCGGGCGACCCGGTTTCGGCGGCGGCAACTGGGTGCGGATCGAAGGCGACAACGCAGGCGAAGTTCACGGCGACGCGCTCAGCGCGCATCTCGCGTGGAGCGGAGATCATGTGTTGTCCGTCGAGCGCAATGCCGACGGCGATGCGACGCTGACCATGGCGGCGCGGCTGGAGCCTGGGGAAATCATGCTGGCGCCTGGCGATACGTTCTGCACCCCGCGCGCGCTGGTTGCGGTCAGCGCGCAGGGCATCGCCAGCCTGCGCCATGCCTTTCACGCGCATGTGCTGGGCGCGGTCGCGCCGGAGATAGCGGCATCAACCCCGCGCAAGGTCCATCTGAACAGCTGGGAAGCGCTCGCCTTCGACCAGAGCCTCGAAAAGCTCTGTGCACTGGCGGACCGGGCGGCGGCGCTCGGGGTCGAGCGGTTCGTGCTCGACGATGGCTGGTTTACCGGACGCCGCGATGACACCACCAGCCTGGGTGACTGGGTTGCCGATCCCGGGATCTTTCCCGGTGGCCTTGATCCGCTGATCGATCATGTCCGCGGGTCTGGCATGGACTTCGGCCTGTGGGTCGAGCCCGAGATGGTCAGTCCCGACAGCGCCTTGTACCGCGCGCATCCCGATTGGTGCCTGCACCTGCCTGATCACCCGCGGCTGACCCAGCGCAACCAACTGGTGCTCGATCTGACGCGGCCCGAGGTGTCGGGGCATCTGTTGGCCAGTCTCGACCGGCTGCTGGCCGAACATGATATCGCCTATCTCAAATGGGACCACAATCGCGATCTCTTCCCGCTTGCGGGCAAGGGCTATGCGCAGGTGATCGCGCTTTATGCGCTGCTCGACCGGCTGCGTACCGCGCATCCGCAGGTCGAGATTGAGACCTGCGCGAGCGGAGGCGGACGGGTCGATCTGGAAATTCTCGAGCGGTGCAGCCGCTTCTGGGCCAGCGACAACAACGATCCTATCGAGCGGCTGCAGGTCAACGCCGGCTGGTTCGATTTCCTGCCGATGCGCATCGCGGGCAACCACGTCGGGCCCAGCCCCAACCCGATCACCGGCCGGCAGGTGGCGATGGATTTTCGCGCCAAGGTCGCCATGTTCGGCCATATGGGCGTCGAGGCGGACCCGGGCGCAATGTCGACCGAGGACCGCCAATGCCTCGCCGCGCACATCGCGCTCTACAAGCAATGGCGCGATGTCCTGCATTCCGGGCGCCTGTGGCGGCTCACGCCTGCCGGTGCGGGTGTCCATGCGCTGCTGGCGATGCACAAAGGCCGGGGGATCGCGCTGATCGCCCAGACCCGCCAGGCCGCCACTTATGATGTGCCCCACATCCGCTTTGCCGGACTGGACGATGAAGCGCATTACCGCGTCGCGCTGCTGCCGCCATATTGCGAAAAGGCCAGGGCGCAGCTTTCGCACGCCCGCCCTTATGCTGAGGGCATTGTCCTGTCAGGCCGCGCGCTGCGTCTGGCGGGCATCAGCCTGCCGCTGCAATATCCCGAAACGGCGTGGCTGGTGTCGGTGGAGATCGTATGAAACCGTTGCCGCATGAACAGCCCTTGTCCTCATCGCTTGCAGCATGGCTGACAGTGGCGCTGGCGGGGGCCGTCGCCCCTGCGCTGGCGATGCTGTTGCTGGCAGACGCGCCCGCGCCGACCCCGCTGGCGATGGTTGCAGGACCGATCCTGGCGGTGGGGCTGATGGGAGCCGGGATGATCGCTGCGGCGGCGGCCGGGCGGCTGTGGATCGGCATCGGTCTCGCGCTGGTGGCTGGCGCGGGGCTGATCGGGCTGGCGCGAGCGCTGGGCATGCCGCCCTTGCCGCACCCGATGTCGCTGGCGCTGGCCGTCATCGTCGCGGTGTTCAGTTTCGCCGCGCGCGGCGCGCTGTTTGCCCGCTCGGCAGCCGACAAGGGCTGGTGGATCGCCGTGTTCGTGGTCGGCGGCGAGGCAGCGATGCTGGCAACCGCCTTGGCCATGCCGGGCGCGCTGCCCAAATGGCTGCTGGTGCTGCTGCCCGCGCAATGGGCCAGCGTAGCGATCCAGACCGCACTCACAGGCTCCGGCACCCGTGTAGCCGCCGCGACGCTGATTGCCTTGGCGGGCACCGGCGCGGTCACCTTGCTGGTGGCCAGGCTGTGGCCGCGCCGCTGGCCCTATCTGCTGATGTTCTCGGCCTGGCTCGGCCTGTCCGCGCTGGTCTGGCACTGGCCCGGCCCGCCAGTGCCGCGCGCCGATATCGCAGCCGGGCAGGCGGTTACAGCAACGGCTGATAATGGACCTGCTCTGCCAGCCTGTCAGGGTCCGACAGGGTCAACCGGCTGTTGATCAGGCTGATGGCATTGTCGGCGCGCATCTGCTGCAGGGTGCGGTTGACATGGACCGAGGAGATTCCCACGAGGTCGGCTAGCAGCTCCTGCGTCAAAGGCATGCGATAGGCGTTGCGCGACCCCATGCCCCGGATGTCCAGCCGCTCTCCGAGTTCGAGGAACAGGTGCGCCATCCGCTCATAAGCATTGAGACAGCCGAGCCGGAAAATGCTGTTTTCGAGCTGCTGCTCGAACAACGCGCACTCGCTCTGCGCGACCTCGCTGTCGGCAGTGGTGGTGAACTCCACAAACGAGGCCCGCGTCACCGACATCACCGAATGATAGAAGCTGGGCTGGCTGTTGCGCCACACGCCGATGATCTCGCCCGGCAGATACAGGTTGGTCAGCTGCCTGCGCCCGTCGATCGTGATGCGATAGCCCGCGCACCAGCCTTCCAGCAGCAACCGCGGTCGCAACAGCGTGTCACCCTGCTGGATGAAATCGCACCGCGGGTGAACGGATGTCTGGCAGTGGCGGTTATGCGCGGGCAGGTGGGCAGGCGCGTGAACGGATATGGACATAGACTCGACTTTCGCTAACGATCCCTCCTGTTACAAACTTTCACCTTGTTCATCCGGCTTCGTTATACTGGTTTAGGTCCAGCGCCTGCGTGCGACGAACCGAGGGAGAAAGCCCCGCAGGCCGTCCATTCCTGCTGCCGCCTGAGGCAGCGATCATGCTGCTCTCGCCAGGCCCCCGAAGCGTTCAGCTTCCCACCACCACGCCGCCATTGGGGTGCAGCACCTGTCCGCTCATGTAGCTGGAATCCTCGCAGGCGAGGAACAGGAAGCACGGGGCAACCTCGTTGGGCTGGCTTGGGCGGCCCATCGGAGTGGATTCGCCAAAATGCTCGAGTTTCTCCTCGCTCGCGCCGCCACAAGGGTTGAGCGGAGTCCAGATCGGGCCCGGCGCGACGCCGTTGACGCGGATGCCCTTGTCGGCCAGATTCTGGCTGAGGCTGCGGGTGAACGCGGTGATCGCGCCCTTGGTGGATGAATAGTCGAGCAGATCGTCCGCGCCCTTGTACATCGTCACCGAGGTGCAGTTGATGATTGCCGCCCCCGCCCGGAGATGCGGCATCGCCTCCTGCACCATGTAGAACATGCCATAGACATTGGTCTGGAAGGTCCGCTTGAGCTGCTGGTCGGAGATGTCTGTTACATCCTCGTCGGGGTGCTGCTCGCCTGCGTTGTTGACCAGGATGTCGAGCTTCCCAAAGCTGCTGATCGCCAGATCGACGATCCGGGCAGCCTGCGCGCGATCGCCGATATCGCCCGCGATGGTCACTGCCCTCGCACCTTCCGCCTCGACCATGCGCGCGGTGTCCTGCGCGTCTTCATCCTCTTCCAGATGCGAGATGACGATATCGGCGCCTTCGCGCGCGAACAGCACTGCGACCGCGCGGCCAATGCCGCTATCGCCGCCGGTGACGATCGCCACCTTGCCCTTGAGCCGCCTCGATCCGGGATAACGCGGCTGCCATTCGGGCTTGGGGTCCAGCCTGGCCTCGAGGCCGGGCAGCTGCGCTTCGTCCAGTTTTGCGATGGTGTCGGTCATGGGTCGGTCCTTGTGTTGGGCAACGGGCGCATCGTGCGCGGCGGGCGGCATCGTGGGCCTCCCCCCGATGCCGCCCCCTCGCTCGATTTTACTCTCGATGCCTGCGCCGGGTTGCGCGCTGCGGGATCAGGCGCGCGGATAAGCCGTCGGAGCGATCACGTCGTGATCCCTGCGACGCGCACGCGGTATGGTGTTGGTGCGGGGGGCTGGCAGCGCCAGGCTGAGCAGCACACCGACCAGCGGCGCGCCCATGATCCACAGCGGCAAGAGCGCCATTCCGAAAATCGAGGTCATATGCTGTACTCCTTGCAGGGGCCGGAGCGGATGATCCGCACCGTGCCGCTGCAAGGCTGAGCCGTGCGCCGAGCCCCACCCATAACATGGGTCAATCCTGCAGGAATTTAAAAGCCGGCGGTTGCCTCACCTATGTAAGACCGCAGCCCCCGACCACGCGCTAGACGCCGGATCCTTCCCCATCTGTGCGCCCTGGGTTTCCCCGATCCAGGCCGCACGTCCGTTCCGGAGTCCCCCGATGCACCGCCCGTTCCAGCACAGCAACACCCCTGTTCTCTCGACCCGCCCGGTAATCGTCTGCTTCTCGCATCTGCGCTGGGATCTGGTGTTCCAGCGGCCGCAGCACATCATGACGCGGCTCTCGCAGGGCTTCGACATCGTCTATTGGGAGGAGCCCCGCGTCGATGCCGATTGCCTCGCGCCGACGCTCGAGCGGACCCGGCCGCACGAGGGCGTGACCCGGCTGATCCCGGTCATCCCGCAATCGCTCGACGCGCAGCAGACCACCGAGGCGCTGGCCGTTCTGCTGCGGATGGAGATGACCCGCCACGCCGCCCCACACATATTTTGGTACTACACCCCGATGATGCTGGCGTTCGGCGAACAGGTGCACAGCGATCTGCTGGTCTATGACTGCATGGACGAGCTCGCCAACTTCGCCTTCGCGCCCGATGGCATCGCCGAACGCGAGGCGCTGCTGCTCGAGCGGGCGGATATCGCGCTGTGCGGAGGACGCAGCCTGTACGAGGCACGGCGCGAGCGTCGTCCTGACCTGATGTGCCTGCCTTCGGGCGTGGACATCCAGCATTTCGCAGCCGACCCTGCGGTTACCGCCGATCCCGACGACCAGGCCCTGCTGGCGCGGCCGCGGCTGGGCTTTTACGGTGTCATCGACGAACGCATGGATCTTGGCCTGCTGGCCGAAATGGCGCGGATGCGCCCGGCCTGGTCGTTCGTGATGATCGGCCCGGTGGTCAAGATCTCGCAGGACGACCTGCCCCGCGCAGCCAATATCCACTGGCTGGGCGGACGCGATTATGCCGATCTGCCAGCCTATGCCATCCATTGGGACATCGCGCTGATGCCCTTTGCGCTCAACGCCTCGACCCGCTTCATCAGCCCGACCAAGACGCCCGAATACATGGCGTGCGGGCTACCGGTGGTATCCACCCCGATCCGCGACGTGGTCGACACTTTTGGAAGGTTGGGCAGCGTCCGCATTGCCGGGACCGCGAGCGAATCGGTCGGGGCGTGCGAAACTCTGCTCGGCGCGCCCGGCCACGTCCGCGCCCAGTGGCGCGAGGAGGCGCAGGCCTGCCTTGCCGACAAGAGCTGGGACGGCATCGCCGCGCGCATCGCGGCCAGAATCACCGACGCCCTTGCCGCCCGGCAGGGGGCGCAGCGGTCCACTGCGGATGTTGCCGCGACACGGCTTCCCGGGCGCAGGCATTACGACGTGCTGGTGGTCGGCGCAGGCTTTGCCGGCGCGGTGATGGCCGAGCGGATGGCCAGGGGCTCGGGCAAGACCGTGCTGGTGATCGACAAGCGCGACCATATCGCGGGCAACGCCTATGACCATCATGACGACGCCGGAATATTGGTGCACAGATACGGGCCGCATATCTTCCACACCAACAGCGGCGACATCCTCGATTATCTCACGCGCTTTACCGGATGGATTCCCTATGAACACCGCGTGCTGGCAGCGGTCGACGACCAGCTGGTTCCCATGCCGATCAACCGGACGACGCTCAACATGCTCTATGGCCTGAACCTGCAGGATGACGAGGCTGCGGCCGAGTATCTGCGCTCGGTCGCGGTCGATGTCGGCGATATCCGAAATTCGCGCGATACCGTGGTCTCGCAGGTGGGCGAGGATCTGTATGCCAGGTTCTTCGAGGGCTATACCCGCAAGCAATGGGGCGTGGACCCGAGCCAGCTCGACAAGTCCGTCGCCGCGCGGGTGCCTGCGCGGACCAGCTGCGACGACCGCTATTTCACCGATCGCTACCAGTGCATGCCGGACAAGGGCTATACCGCCATGTTCAGCGCCATGCTCGATCACCCCTCTATCAAGGTGATGACGGGGCAAGAATATGCAGATCTGCCGATGGAGCTGAGCTGGGATCATGTCGTGTGGACCGGGCCGATCGACGAATATTTCCATCACCGGCTGGGCAGGCTTCCCTATCGTTCGCTGCGCTTCGAGCACGAGACGCTCGATTGCGCACAGGCACAGCCGGTCGCGGTGGTCAATTATCCCGATTACGACACGCCCTATACCCGGATCACCGAGTATAGGCACCTCACCGGGCAGCAGGCGGCCAGGACCAGCATCACCCGCGAATATCCCGCCGACGAGGGAGATCCTTATTACCCTATCCCCAATCCCGCAGCGCAGGACATGTACCGACAGTATTCCAGGCTGGCCGGCGATTGCGAGAACGTGACCTTCGTCGGTCGGCTCGCCACCTATCGCTATTACAACATGGACCAGATCGTGGGCCAGGCGCTGGCCACCTGGCGCAGGCTCGATGCGCGCTGGCGGCTCGATGCGCTGGCCGGGCTGGGCGTGGTAGCGGCCGAATGAGATTCGGGACCGTTGCTGGCCATGCCCATATGAAAAGTCTGGCGGTGCCGTCTCCGGTGCAGGACTGGGTAGGCTGCGCCCAACGTGCGCCCTATTTCGAGACCGAGGGAGGACGAAGCTGGACCCCGGTGGGCTATAACGAGGCGATCACCTGGCCCAACCTTGCCATGCTCTACCGCCGCCGCGACCCGGCGGTGGTGGAGCGGCACTTTGCAAGGTTGCGCGATTCGGGCGTGACCTGCCTGCGGCTGATGCTCGACTACAACCAGGTGCGCCACCGCCATTTCGAAAGCCGTTGCGGCCAGTTTGCGCCCGCAATGGTGCAGCTGTGGGATGACCTGATCGCGCTGGGGGAGCTGTACGGCATCCGCTATCTGCTCACCCCGTTCGATACCTTCTTCATGGCGCGGCGGTGGCGCACGCATCCCTATTCGCGCGCCAATGGTGGGCCCTGCGGCACAATCGGGCAGATGTTCACCTGCCCCGAAACGCGCATGGCGATCAAGAACCGCCTGGCCTTCGCGACCCGCCGCTGGGGACACAGCGGCGCGATCTTCGGCTGGGATCTGTGGAACGAGATCGACACCAATTATGCCGGGGGCGACATCGCTAGCTGCCATGCGTTCATCAGCGACATCTCGGCAGCGCTGCGCGCCGAAGAGATGGCCGCGCACGGCCGCTGCCATCTGCAGACCGTGTCGGTGTTCGGCCCCGCGCTCAAGGCCCGGCCACAGCTTGCCGAGATCGTCTTTCGCCACCCGGCGCTCGATTTTGCCAGTGTGCATCTTTACGAGAAGGGCACGATCGACGATCCGCGCGACACCCTGAGCCCGGCCAGGGCCACCGCGCGGCTGATGACCGAGGCGCTGCAGCACTGCCCTGCCGACCGCCCCTTGCTCGACACCGAGCATGGCCCGATCCACGCTTTCAAGGACCGCCACATCACGCTGCCGGACGCGTTCGACACCCGCTATTTCCGGCGTATGCAATGGGCGCATCTGGCAAGCGGCGGTGCGGGCGGCGGCATGCGCTGGCCCAACCGCCACCCGCATGTGCTGACCCAGGGGATGTACGACTCTCAAAAGGTGCTGGGCGATTTCCTGCACCTGGTCGACTGGCCGCGCTTTCGCCGCGAACCGCTCGGTGCCCGGCTGACGGTACATGATTTCAAGGGGCTGGCCACGGGCTGCGGCGATGGCACCCAGGCGGTGGTCAGCCTGATGCCCGATCAGCACGCCTGCGGCACCGCGATAACGCTGGACATCGCGGCGCTGCAGCCTGGAATCTACCGCGTCACGAGGGTCAATCCGATCAGCGGAGAATGCGAATCGAGCCAGCACCAGACCAGCTCCAACGGCGATCTGGCGGTGCTGGTCGGCTCAGCCGCGCAGGATGTGGTGCTCGCGGTCGCCCGGACTGGCTGATCCCGGCAGGCATCGGCGTTGCCCAGCGATCAGCGCATCATACCTTCGCGTGGCTGGTCACGCGCGATCGTCAGCCGAGAAATCAGATCGACCATCCGGGCAAAGCCATGCTGCGATATCGGTTTTTCGAAGCGCTGGACGTTTTGGAAACTGCCATCGATCACCTCTTCGCCATAACCGGTGCAGAACAGGAACGGGACGTCCTCGGCGCGCAGCCGCGCGGCGAGCGGAAACACCGTCGTGCCGCGCAGGTTTATGTCGAGCACAACGAAGTCGACCCTTCCGGACGATTCATACAGCGCCATCGCGCCATCGAGCGTTGCGGCAGTCCCGATAACCTCAGCGCCTGCGCTGTGCAGCCGGCGCAGGAAGTCGTCGGCGATCAGAAAATCGTCTTCGACCAGAAGAACGCGGCATCCGTGCAAGGACTGGCTCATCATGCACCACCTGAACTATCGAACGAACACAGGGGAGCACATGAAGGCGTTGCCCCGTGGGCAACATACTCGCGATATGTGCGTAGGTTCCAGCGTACCGCAATATCGGAGCCAATGCGTTGACACCGCACATAACCCACAAGCTGCGCGGGTTCGAGGAGCTGCAGGACCCCGCCGAGCACTGGCTGGCAGAGCTTGCCGGTCGCAATCTGCGCGAAGTCCCCGCCAGGGCGGATCTTCTCCGCCAGGGCGATTGCACCGGGCCGATGCACATCCTGATCCAGGGCTGGGCGATCCGCTACAAGACGCTGGAGGACGGGCGCAGGCAGATTCTTTCGATGCTGATTCCCGGCGACCTGTTCGACATCAACGGCTTCATGGCCAGTTCTATGGACCACAGCATCGCCGCTTTGACCGGGGTGACGCTGGCCAGGCTCGACAACGACTTTCTCGATATCGCTCGCCGCGAGCATTCCAGCCTGGAAAAGGCGCTGTGGTGCGACATCCACGTCACCGCCGCGATCCAGCGCGAATGGTCGACATCGCTGGGCCAGCGCACCGCGCGCGAACGCATGGCGCATCTCATGTGCGAGCTGTATCTCCGCCAGCATCAGGCGAAGCTCACCCAAGGCAGGTGCTGCGCCTTCCCGCTCACCCAGATCGAGCTTGCCGAGGCGCTGGGAATGACGCCGGTGTACGTCAACCGTACGCTGCAGGACCTGCGCCGCGAGGGCCTGGTCCAGCTCGAGCACCGGACGCTGACGATCTTCGATCTGCCGCAGCTCAAGCGCGTCGCGCTGTTCGACAGCGGCTATCTCAAGATCTGTGGCGATGATGGCGGATCGGCGCCCGAAAAGGAGAATGACTATGCCCTCTAGCTGGTCAGGCCCGCTGCAAACCCTTCATCAGGTCATCGACACATTGCCGCTGCTGGTCTGGCGCGCCAGCCGTGACGGGAGCTGGATATGGGCCGGACCGCAATGGCAGGACTTCACCGGGCAAGGGCAAGACGATTATCTCGGCGAGGGCTGGCTGGAGGCTGTCCATCCCGATGACAGGCAGACCGCTCGGACCGCGTGGCGGACGGCATCGGATCATCACAGCTTCGAGGTCGAGTTTCGGGTGCTCAACAGCCGCGAGCAGCGTTATTACTGGCACAAGACCCGCGCAGCGCCGGTACTGGGCGAGAATGGCATGATCCTGGAGTGGCTGGGCACCTCGACCGATGTCGATGATATCCGGCGGCTGCGCGAGCAGGAGCACAGCCTGCTCGCCGAACTGCAGCACCGTGTGCGCAACATGCTGGGTGTCGTGCGTGCGCTGGCCCGGCGGACCGCGGACCATTGCGCGACGACCGAGGAATTCCTGCTCAAGTTCGAGGGGCGGATCAACGCCTTTGCGCGCACCCAGTCGCTCTCGACGCATTCGCCCACCGGCCTGGTGAACCTGCGCGAAATCGTGTTCGACGAGCTGCTGCTCCACCATCTGCAGGATGAAAGCCAGGTCAGCGTGGATGGACCGGACGTGATGCTGGGGATCAAGGGTTCGAACCTGCTCGGCCTCGCGGTGCACGAGCTGGCGAACCATCTGGTGGCGCACGGGCGGATCGACGACGCGCCTTTCGCGCTTGCGATCAGCTGGGCGATCGAGCCGGACGCGGCGCCGGGGTCCGCCGATCCGTCCGCCGAACCGCTGCTGCGCCTCACCTGGACGGTGCAAGCCCAGGGCCTTGGCGATCCCGATGTCGCACTCGACAGCCTGGCACAGGACGTGCTGCATTCGGCGCTACGTTACGAACTCGACGCCCGGACCCAAATCGAACCACAGCCCTCGGGTCTGGTGTTCGAGGTCAAGGTTCCGCTGGCCCGCGTGCAGGAACGCGACAGCTGAGATTTGCCTGAGGACCACCACCCTGTCATTGGCATTGCCAGAATTGTTATTGGAGATTGAGGTGATAGCGGTGTGTGGTGAGGAT